>CADCOX010000085.1 GCA_902803195.1 uncultured Bacteroidales bacterium | reverse complement strand
TCCCCTTTCGCGTCCTTTGGACAAAGCAATGGGGAATGCAATGCAAGTTTGATGAATTATTCAGCCTCACCCCCGACCCCTCTCCAAAGGGAGAGGGGAGTATATGCCTTCGCGATGCTCTGGGTCTTGAGAAGGTGATATATGCGAGGTCGACGTGGAAGAACCTCCATGTGCCAAAACTGTTGCAAAGGTTGAGGTATCGCCATATCATCTATGCGCCTCAGATATGGTATCTGAACCGCGATGGCTTTGACTACGAAGCCTGGTTCAGGCAAGGCGGCACACTCATGACCGCTTATCGCGACTTCTGTCCGTGGACAAGCGACGACCTACGCACCCTCTTCCAGCCAAACGAAGAAGTGCAACGCCTCATCGATGAACGCACGGCCGACTTCACGCCCAACACCATCGGCATCCATATCCGCCGCACGGACCATCAGCAAGCCATCGACGAGAGCCCCATAGAACTCTTCTTCGAAGCGATAGACAAAGAGACACAGCAATATGAAAAGGCTCAGCCCCCCACGGGGGGAACGGGGAGCGGGGCCACCATATATCTCGCCACCGACGACGAGGCCACGAAGGACGCCTTGCGCAAGCGCTACGGCAAGCGCGTCATTACCTCCAATGCCAAAGCCACTCGTGAATCGACCGACGGCATCCGCGATGCCCTCGTGGAAATGTATGCCCTCAGTCGCACACGTCATATCTATGGCTCAGCTGGCTCCACCTTTTCGCCCATCGCCGCCTGTTTGGGCGACGTCCCCATAACGATCCTTCAGCGCGATGGAACTGGTTCCGTGGACCTCCTCTGCCAAATGAAGAGCTAAGAACGAACGGACGATGAGGTTATTCCATCGCGATGGAATAATCATCGCGCCTATATCGCGCAGGCTTAGCTATTGAATGATTCAACCATAATAACTGCTCAAATCAACCATAACGTCTAATCAAATAAAGTAACATGACTACAAGAAACCTCATCTTCGCCCTATCGCTAGTCGTATGCTGTGCCCATGCCATAGCCCAGAAAACTGCTGACGGCAGCATCTCGCAGCAGATGCTTGCGACCATCGAAAAGGGGCAGCCTAACAACACGGGTAATGCGGCTTACCGCGCATTGACGAATGCCATCGCCACCAATGCCATCGACGACCTGGCGAAGAACCGCGCCAATGCAGGTCCCTTCGACACACAGTTCAACGTGGAGACGCCCAAGCAGAGCATCACCGACCAAAAGTCGAGCGGCCGCTGCTGGATGTTCTCGGCCATGAACGTCCTGCGTGCCGACTTCTCGCGCCAACACAACGACTCGCTCACCGTGGAACTCTCGCAGGACTACCTCTTCTTCTATGACCAGTTGGAGAAGGCCAACCTGATGCTGCAAGGCGTCATCGACTGCGCCAAGGAACCGATGGAGAGCGAGCGCGTGCGCTTCTTCTTCCACTCACCTATCGGCGATGGCGGCACCTACTGCGGCCTTGCTGACTTGGCACCCAAGTACGGCCTCGTGCCAGCCGAAGTCGTTCCCGAGACATTTTCTGCCGAGAACACCTCGAAGATGCGGCAGCTCATCACTTCGAAGCTGCGCGAGTACGGTCTGGAGTTGCGTCGTATGGTGGGAGATAGGAAGAAGGTTGATGCCATTGCCAAGCGTAAGACCGAGATGCTCGGCGAGATCTATCGCATGCTCACGCTGACTCTTGGCGAGCCCGTAAAGGAGTTCACCTACGCCTTCCGCGACAAGACTGGCAAGACGCGCACCGAGGCAAAGACTTACACGCCCCAATCGTTCTACGCTGAGCTCATGGGCGACCGCCAGTTGGAAGGCTCCTTCATCATGGTGATGAACGATCCGCGCCGTGAGTACCACAAGACCTATGAGGTGGAATGGGACCGCCACACCTACGATGGCACCAATTGGAAGTACCTGAACCTGCCGATGGAGGATATTGAACAACTGGCCATTGCCCAGTTGAAGGACGGCCGCAAGCTCTACAGCTCGTATGACGTAGGCAAGCAACTCGACCGCAAGCGCGGCTATGCCGACACCGAGAACTTCGACTACGCCTCGCTCATGGGCACCACCTTCCCGATGAACAAAGCCGACCGCATCGCCACCTTTGACAGCGGCAGCACTCATGCCATGACGCTCACGGCCGTTGATCTCGATGCCAACGGTAAGCCTGTGAAGTGGAAAGTGGAGAACTCATGGGGCGCCTCTTGGGGACAGAGCGGCTATCTCATCATGTCAGCCCGTTGGTTCCGTGAGTACATGTTCCGCCTCGTCGTGGATAAACAGTACGTTCCGGAAACCCTGTTAAAGGAGTTCGAGCAGAAGCCCACGATGGTGATGCCCGAAGACCCGTTGTTCCAAGAGGATTTGTAGGTCTCAACGCTCAGCACGACTCATGCCCCATTGATAGACTTGTTCTATGAATGGGGCATTGATGTCTTCAGATTTGAGCAACTCACGAATCATTCGTAGACCAAAGGGAAAATCCTCAGTGAAATAACGGCTTCCGAAATCCGGAACCCAACCTTGTGGCGTCTCTCTCATGGGAGCCACGATGCCATGAAAAGCTTCAATGCTTTGAATCTTGCGAGTCAGCGATTCCGCATCTGTTGATTCATAATATGTAAGCAATGAAGGTATTGCATCTTCCGTAATCCCTAGACGATGAGTGAGCGCCATAAACTCACCATCCATCCGCAGAATCATCTCAGAAGCCTCGACCGTCCATTCATCATAGAATCGGATGGGCCTCGGATAAGCCTCGCCTTGCCAGTTCTTCCACATCGAGTAGAGCCGACCTGTGTGCAGAATGGGATTACTGTTGCTAAGGCTGGCTTCGTAGAAATTGTTGAGCAACTGTATCGGAGTGTGGAAAAGCTTTTCCAGCAGCATCCTGAGTTCATCAGCATCTGCGGCGTTCTCTATTGCTACATGCAACTGAGGTTTGTAGCCGCACAATTGCGCTTCGTGTCCATAAACTTTCGTTCGGGCAATGAATGGGACCCGTTGGAAGCCAAACAATGGTTGCGAAGCAGGCAACAACGAGTGGGCTGCAAAGAAAAAACCAGTGTTGGCAACAATACACCCTACTGCAGTCTGCGGAGACAGGTTGGCCCGCAGCTGCGTCAAGACTCCTTCTATGGCAAATGCAGGCAGGCAAAGCAGTACGACGTCAGCCTGTGGGATAATGTCCTTCGGCTCGTGGGTGACCGCTTTCAGACGACCTTTAAAACAAGCCCCGCCCGGAGCCGTCACCACAGGTTCCATGCTCCAACCTTCCGGATGGCGTGTAAGTATACTCACCGACACCCCTTCCTGAGCTGCGAGGAACCCTGCACAGACAGTGGCCAGGTTGCCTCCTCCACAAATCACCAGCTTCAGCATAATTCTCTGAGTGCCTTCAGCAGTCGGTCATTATCTTTTGTGTCGCGCACGGCGATGCGGACGTAGTTCTTGCCGGCGAAGGCCTTCTTGTAGCCGCAGTCCTTGACGAGGATGTTCTCGCGTTTGATGAGCAGGATGGCCAGTTCCGACGAGGTGAAGCGTTCGGTCACCTCGCAGAGGAAGTAGTTGGCCTCAGACGGGATGACGCGAAGGAACGGAATCGTGCGCAGTTCGCGTTCGAAGCGTGCTCGTTCCTCCAAGAACAACTGGCAGGCACGGCGATAGTCGCCGTCGTACTTGCCGTAGATTTGCATATAGTACTCACCGAAAGAGTTGATGTTCCAGATGCTTACCTCACGGCGAATGGCCTTGATGAGTTCCTTGTTGGCAGTGGCGAGCACGCCAAGTCGCAGGCCGGGAACGCCGTAGCTCTTGGAGATGCTCTTCATAACCATCATCGTGGGATGCGATTCCAAGGTCTCGTCGGTGAGTAGCGTCCCTTCGGGATAGCAGGACGCGAAGTCCACGAACGACTCGTCCACCAACAGGCGTATGCCTTGCTGTTCTGCCCATGTGGCCAGCCGCAGTACGTCGGCTCGAGGGATATAGTTGCCGCTCGGGTTGTCGGGGTTGATGAGCAGTAGCATCGACAGCTCCTTGTCCTCGAAGAACGCCATCAGGTCATCGGCAGTATAGGCGAAGTCAGCGTTGTCGGGTCGGTAGATGACTAGATCCTCGGGATGCTTGCGGTTGGGATATTCCTCAAAGGTGGGGTATACGACGCCCAGGCGTCCGGGTATGCGCTCCATCACCACTTTAATAAGTTCGGCAGCGCCATTGCCTGGCACGGCATAGTCCTGTGATATGCCGAAGTACTTACCCGCGAGCAGCGAGTTCACCTGCATGCCCGAGGGATACTGCGTCAGCAGGGCGTCGAAGTTCGAGAGCAGTTCCTGCTTCATCCGTGCCGACGGAAAATAAGGGTTCACCAGATAGTTGAAGTCCAGCATACCGGGGAAACGCCAGAAGCCTCCGAACCGGCGTGAATAGCTGCGCCATAGGTCTTCGCCCTCGGCGAAGAGCGTCTCGGCGATGTCCAGGTCCTGAATATCATCGATTTCGTACCACTTCAGGTCGCCGATAGGCAAGGCCTTCAAGTCGGTACGATCCAGAAAGGTCAGCACGCGAAGCACCTGCTCGTAGTACTCGTTCTGGCCCATCGTCTTCACGTAGACCTCGAGGAACGGTACGTACTTAGCGCGCAGGAATTCACGGCTGAACTTGTAGATGTTCACCGTCTTGTAATACTGCTTGCATTCCTCGTAGCGGAACGAACTCTTGGGGACAAAGCTGGTGATGCAGCCGTCATCGTCCAAGCGTACCATAGTGCCGTCCATCCACGACTCATACTTGGCCACAAGGGCTACGTTAGGCCATTCGTTGTCCAGCAGCAAGGGGAATAGGCGTTCGTCCAGTATCAAGTCGCTCTCAATGAGGAGCGTGTCATCCTCAATGAGTTGCTGCTTGGCTAATGCTAGAGAATAGATATTATTGGTTCGGTCGTAGACTTCGTTGACTACGTATTCGATGTTGAGGTCAGGAAACTGTTCAGCGATATGCTGTTGGAGCCCATCGGCTTGATAACCCACGACGATGACGATACGGGAGAGCGCCAGCGATGACAGTTGGGTGAGCAGGCGGTCGATGAGTCGTGTGCCGCCAACCTCAATCATGCATTTTGTCTGTGTGTGGGTGAGTCCGCCCAATCGGCGGCCCATACCGGCAGCCAAGATAATCGCTTGCATAGGAAATGCTCGGTTGATGATGATTACGGGTGCAAAGGTATATAATTTTTGGGATTTAAAGATTGACAATTTACAATTTATTCCACTTTGTGGCTGTTTTACGCGAGAAATGCTTACCTTTGCACCCAAATTCAATAATAAGTTGACAAGTAGACGTGTTGACAAGTAGATGAGTAGACGAGCGACTCGTCAAGTAAACAAAAATACATGTTTACGCGTCTATTCGTTGACTCATAAACAAACAAGATGACAATCTCAACCGCAGAGAATTCGGCGTTACGCGAGCGTTTTGCGCCTGAGGGTTCGCTCTTGCGTCGCCAACAACAACGTATGCTGGAGATGATGGTTTGGCTCGATAGCGTCTGCCGTCGCCACCGCATCCCTTATTGGCTCGGTTCGGGTACGTTGCTCGGGGCCATGCGTCACGGGGGGTTCATCCCTTGGGATGATGATGTAGACATCGAGTTCCGTCGTGAGGATTATCTAAAGCTTATCAACATCTTGCAGCAGGAGACCGCTTCTACGGATTATGCCATTCAGACTCACGAGACCGACCCCGGCTATTTTTTCACCTATGCTAAGTTGCGCGACCGCCGCTCGGTGCTTACCGAGCAAACTGGCTACGACAGCATTTTCGACCTGCGTGGCATCTACCTCGACCTCTTCCCTTTCGAATCGATGCCCGCCTCTCTCCATTGGATTTCTAACCGCACCTTTGGCCGCGTCTATAAGGTGATGAAGAACCCTGAGTACAACCGGCAGCAGCAGGTGCGTCGCACCAGCGCCATTTATCGTTTTAATCAGCGCTACATCTTTCCCGTGCTGCGTGCGCTTTCGGGCTTGTCCTCATCACGACTTCTTCACTACTCGCCCGGCATACCTTTCGAGAGTGTGCGCGACCCTGAGGAGCTCTTTCCTCTATCGAATATCATATTTGAGGGGCATCATTTTATGGCGCCACGCAATCCTGAGGCCTACCTGCGTCGCCTCTATGGTGACTGGCAGCGCCTTCCAGACATAGACAAAATACAGACTCACACATCTGCCATAACCTTTAAATAGAATGCAAAAACAACGCCTCGAATGGCTCGATGCCCTGCGCGGCTTCACCATGCTGATGGTCGTGACCAACCATGTCTACGGCTTCGGCTTCGACGCTAACACCAAGTACTCGATGTTCATGTCGGTGTGCTTGCTGTTTCGCATGCCCTTGTTCTTCTTCATCAGTGGCTTCCTTGCTTATAAAGCTTCGTTCTCGTGGAATGCTCGCGATACCACCGACCTTATTGCCAAGAAACTGCGCGTACAGAT
>CADCOX010000084.1 GCA_902803195.1 uncultured Bacteroidales bacterium | reverse complement strand
TTGTCCTCACGCTGCCATCCGTCCGTTCGTCCTCACCGACGAGGAGCTGGCACAGTTCGAGGGCCTCGACAGCCGCGAGATGAAGGCACCTGCCGCCATGAAGGGCATGCACTTCGTCATCGAGCCCAGCGTGCTCGACTGCCTCGGCTGCGGCAACTGCGCCGACGTATGTCCGGGTCGCACCGCACAGGCTGCCAAGCTGGGTGTGGAGCCCGCTTCGCTGAAGGCCCTGAAGATGGTACCTTTCAACCCCGACAAGGCCGAGATGAAGAAGATGGCTGCCGACTGGAACAAGCTCGTGAAGGTGCCCAGCAAGCAGGACCTCGTAGACATCCGCAGCAACGTCAAGAACAGCCAGTTGGCACAGCCGCTGTTCGAGTTCTCCGGCGCATGCTCCGGTTGCGGCGAGACGCCTTACGTCAAGCTCATCAGCCAGCTCTTCGGTGATCGTCAGCTTATCGCTAATGCTACGGGTTGCTCGTCCATCTATTCCGCTTCTATCCCCTCCACACCTTACACCAAGAACGAGAAGGGCCAGGGCCCCTGCTTCAACAACTCCTTGTTCGAGGACTTCTGCGAGTTCGGTCTCGGCATGGCTCTCGGTAACAAGAAGATGAAGGAGCGCGTGGCCAAACTGCTCACCGAAGCATGCGAGGCTCCCCAGGCCAGCGAGGAGTACAAGGCTCTCGCTGCAGAATGGATTGCCAACTGCGAGGATGCCGACAAGACCAAGGAGATTGCTCCCAAGCTGCGTGAACTCATCCGCGCTGCTGCAGCTGCTGGTTGCCCCGTCAACAAGGAACTGCAGACCCTCGACCACTACCTCGTCAAGCGCAGCCAGTGGATCATCGGTGGCGACGGTGCCTCCTACGACATCGGCTATGGTGGTCTCGACCACGTCATCGCTACGGGCGAAGATGTCAACATCCTCGTGCTCGACACCGAGGTCTACTCCAACACCGGCGGTCAGGCTTCCAAGGCTACGCCACTCGGTGCCATCGCCCAGTTCGCTGCCCAGGGCAAGCGCATCCGCAAGAAGGACCTCGGCATGATTGCCACTACCTACGGCTACGTCTATGTAGCTCAGATTGCCATGGGCGCCGACCACGCTCAGACCCTCAAGGCCATCCGCGAGGCTGAGGCTTGGCATGGTCCCAGTGTCATCATCGCCTACGCTCCCTGTATCAATCACGGTCTGAAGGCCGGTATGGGCAAGAGCCAGGCCGAGGAGAAGAAGGCCGTCGAGTGCGGCTACTGGCACCTCTGGCGCTTCAACCCCGCCCTCATCGACGAAGGCAAGAACCCGTTCTCGCTCGACTCCAAGGAGCCCGACTGGAGCAAGTTCCACGACTTCCTCCTCGGCGAGGTGCGTTACCTCAGCGTCAAGAAGGCTTATCCCAACGAGGCCGAAGAACTCTTCGCCGAAGCTCAGAAGATGGCCCAGATTCGCTACAAGTCCTACGTCCGCAAGACGCAGGAGGATTGGTCGGCAGAGTAATCCCAGACTTTAGTACATAATAAAAGAGGCTGTGTCAAGCGACACAGCCTCTTTTGATTCAATATTACATAGGAAGATGAATGCTATTTCTTCTGTATGCGTTTGGTCGTTCCGATGGCTCCTGTGGGACAGACGAGTCGGCAGAGGTGGCAGCCCACGCACTTGGTGCCTACGATACGCGGCTGGCGGGTGGCAGGGTCGAAACTGATGGCTTGGTGACCGCCGTCCATGCAGGATACGTGGCACCGCCCACACCCGATGCACTTCTCGCGGTCGATTTTCGGATAGACGATGGTCTCGCGGTCCAGGTCAGTAGGAGTGACGAAATTCGGCACTTCCTCGCCCACAATCTCTGCAAGGTCGTTGATGCCGCGCTCGGCGAGGTAATGCTGCAGCCCCAGGATGAGGTCGTCGATGATACGATAGCCGTACTGCATCACGGCAGTGCATACTTGAACATTGCGGCATCCCAACTGGATGAACTCCAGTGCATCACGCCACGTCTCAATGCCTCCGATACCGCTCAGTTCCATGGGTTTCCCCAGTGCTCCGCTGAACATGGGACTTTGTGCCATCTCCAGGATGTGGCGCAGCGCTATGGGGCGTACGGCACGGCCCGACAGGCCGGAAATGGTCTTATGGCCGGATACCCTGGCGCGGTCGCCCATGGTGATGCTCTTGATGGTGTTGATGGCCGAGATGGCGTCTGCTTTGGCGAAATAAGCAGCTACGGCTGGCTGTGCAATCTGCGTGATGTTGGGCGTCATCTTTGGAATGACAGGTATGGATACGGAGTGCTTCACGTAGGCGGTGTAGAACATCACCAGTTCTGGGTTCTGCCCTACGTCGCTGCCCATGCCTGTGAGTCGCATCTGCGGGCACGAGAAGTTCAGCTCTATGGCGTCCACTCCTGCCGCCTCGGCCATCTTAGCCAACTCTATCCATTGTTCCTCGGTCTGTCCCATGATGCTGGCTACTACCACCTTCGTGGGATAGTCCTGCTTCAGCCGGCGCAGGATGTCGAAATCCATTTCAGTAGGATTTTCGCTCAACTGCTCCATATTGCGGAAAGCATAGAAGTCCGACTGGCCTTCTTGCTGCACAGCGTCGAATCGAGGCGAGACCTCACGAATATCCTGCAGACAAATGGTCTTGTAGAACACGCCCGCCCAACCGGCTTCGAAGGCGCGTGCCACCATCTCATAGTTTGTGCATATCGCTGATGAGGCCAGGAAGAAGGGATTCTCGCACGGAATGCCGCAAAAGTCTATGGCAAGAGAGGGGAGCGTTTCGTTGGTTGTGACAGAGTCGCAACATACATCACTCGCAGGTTCGGAGCAAAGAGAATGAGCCAGCTCACGGATGCGGATAGGTCTGTCATAGTGGATGCAGGCGTTTTCTGCTGCCGCCAAATCTTCCTCCGTGCAGTCGGCAATCCAT
>CADCOX010000083.1 GCA_902803195.1 uncultured Bacteroidales bacterium | reverse complement strand
TTATGCGTTATAATAAGGAAAAATGTCTACCTTTGTCGCAAATTTCATGGCATGCAAACAGTGAATCGTCTTTTTTTATTCCTCGTGCTCCTTTCTACTGCGTCTTTATCGAAGGCTCAGAGCGAGAGCACGACCATCTTCAATTTCCTCAAACTGCCCACCTCAGCCCATTCGATGGCCTTGGGTGGAACGCAGGTGGCGCTGCCCGATGACGACGTTTCGCTTGGGGCAATGAATCCTGCATTGCTTAGCAATTTCACTGATCGCTCCATCAATCTCGGTTTCCTGTCGTATATGCAGGGTAATAAGGCTGGCAACGCTTCGTATGCGATGGCGGCCGGTGAGCGGGGCAGTTGGGGTGTAGGTGCGCAATTCGTAGGCTATGGCTCGATGAAGGAGATGAGCGTTGACGGTGTGGAGATGGGTGACTTCTCGGCGCTCGATATGGCCATCACTGGTGGTTATGCTTATATGTTGACTGAGCGACTCTCTGGTGGCGCAATGGGCAAGTTCGTTTATTCGAAATACGCTTCCTATTCGTCCGTGGCGCTGGCCGTGGATCTGGGCTTGAACTACTATGTCGTCGAGTCAGATTTCTCAGTGTCTGTCGTGGCAGCCAATGTGGGAGGGCAAGTGAAGTCTTTTGGCGATAAGCGTGAACATCTGCCTTTCGACTTGCGTCTGGGTTTGACGAAGCGACTGGCTAATGCGCCGATTCGTTTTTCGGTGTCGATGGTAGATCTCACTCGTTGGCGTTCAAAGGACTACTACAATCCAGAGCGTAGTTCAGAGAAAGCTGGTCGCATCTTGATGAACCATTTTGTCGTGGGCGTCGATGTTTTGCCTATGGAGCAGTTCTATATCTCGGCAGGCTTCAATTTCCGTAGGGCCAGTGAGTTGAAGGCTGCGGGCAGCGGTCACGGCGCAGGTCTCTCGTTTGGTGCAGGGCTGGAACTGAAACGCTTCAAGCTGGGCGTAGCTTATGCCAAGTACCATGTCTCGACGCCTGCCTTTATGTTCACGGCTCAATATTCGCTGTAAACAACGGCAAATGGGAATTGGACAAAGGACAATTAATTAAATATAAGTATATGAAGAAGATTACAATAGCCATAGATGGGCATAGCTCATGCGGCAAAAGCACGATGGCCAAGGACTTGGCTCGTGAGATAGGGTATATTTACATCGACAGCGGCGCTATGTATCGCTGTTGTACGTTATTTGCTCTCGAGCAGGGTCTCATCGCTGAAGACGGTACAATCGATGAGGCAGAATTCGAGCGTCGCATGCCTGAAATCAACGTCTCCTTCCAACTGAATCCTGAGACGGGTCGGCCAGACACCTACTTAAATGGTGAAAATGTCGAGGGACGCATCCGCTCGATGGAAGTGTCGTCGCACGTCAGTCCCGTTGCAGCTTTGCCTTTCGTACGTGAGGCGATGACCGCTCAGCAACAGGCGATGGGGCGCGAAGGAGGTATCGTCATGGACGGCCGCGATATTGGAACGGCAGTCTTCCCTGATGCAGAGATGAAGGTTTTTGTCACAGCCGCTCCCGAGATTCGTGCGCAGCGCCGTTATGATGAGCTGCGCGGAAAGGGCGAGGACTGCAACTTTGATGAGATTCTTGCCAACTTGCAGGAGCGCGATCGCATTGACTCTACTCGTGCCGTAGCTCCTCTTCGTCAGGCCGAGGACGCCATCGTACTCGATAACAGTCATTTGAGTATCGACGAGCAGAAGCAGTGGCTGATTGACCGTTTCAAGGAGAGAACGCATGCAGATTGAGATTGACACCGGCTCTGGTTTCTGCTTTGGTGTGACGCGTGCTATCAGCAAGGCCGAAGAGGAGTTGCAGGCAGGCCGTCCGCTCTATTGTTTGGGCGATATCGTCCACAATGGTCGCGAGGTCGAGCGTCTGCGTGCGTTAGGCTTAGTGACCATTGACCATGCAGCTTTGGCCCGCTTGCATGATGCTAACGTCCTGCTGCGCGCTCATGGCGAGCCGCCGGCCACCTATCGTCAGGCTGAGGCCAACGGCATCCATCTCTTTGATGCTACTTGTCCCGTGGTGCTGCATCTGCAGGAGCGCATTCGTCGGGAATACGAGGCCGACAGCCGGCATAGCCGTCAGATCGTCATCTATGGCAAGCGCGGTCATGCCGAGGTGATGGGACTTGTCGGGCAGACGGAAGGAACGGCTAT
>CADCOX010000082.1 GCA_902803195.1 uncultured Bacteroidales bacterium | reverse complement strand
GACCGCGAAAAGACAAAGATTCTAAAGGAATGACAAAGGCAAAGAGCGTTCTCATCATAGGAAGTCACCCCATAGCCGAAGATTTGACGCGGCAATATGCAGCGTTGAATTACATCATCAGGCATCAGCCCGAAATGCAGGGTTGTGATGTCGATATAAATGATTACGATGAACTATGCCTATTGACAAGCCCGACACAGGAGGCAAAGCTTGCAGCCGACAACCAAGCGATTGGTCGTTTAGCGGACCTTGCCAGCCGACTGGATGTCGCCACGCATGGCGGCCAACGCGTCCGCTGCCACCTACTCCTGCAGAGCCGTACGTCGCTGCGTCTGCTGCAGGAAATAGACTTCTGTGACGCCATTCGCCAGAAGATTGACGTCTATCCTTTCACCTTGAATGACGTCTGGAGCCGCACTATTGTACTTGACTACGAACCCATCACACTCCAAACGAACCGTACGGCGCATTTGGTGGTCTTCGGGACAGGCGAGATGGCTGAAGCTGTCATGATCAATGCGGCTCAGATAGCTCATTACCCCAACTTCACGCGAGAGCCGAGACTCCGCACGCGCATCACGGTCATTGATGAGCACGCCAGTGCCGAATGTGAGAAATGGATTCAGCGCTACAAATCGTTGTTTGACAATAGCTACTATCGGATTATCAAGCCCAATACGGAACAAGTCGTCAGTTCGTTCCATCAGCCCGACTACCTGCAGCGTGGAACGAAAGATTTCGTGGATGTCGAGTGGGAGTTTGTAGAGGCATCACTCTACGACGACATGATAAGGGAGAAACTCGCGTTATGGTGCACAGACAAATCGCGTCAGTTGCTGACCATCGTAGTTGCCCATGACGACCAAGAACAGAATCTGGACGAGGCGCTACATTTTCCCGATTGCGTCTACGCCTCCAACATCCCCATTCATGTCTGCGCTCACTATGACACGCTGATCAGACAACTCAGTACCACAAAGCCCGGCTTGCGTCCCTTCGGCATGCTTGACCGAGGTTATGACGTCAGGATGCCTGCGGTCCAAATGGCCAAGAGGGTAAACTATATATACAACCTATGCTATCGGGATAATGTGGAGAACTGGACTGGGCAGATTCGCTCTTCCGTAGAGATTGACAAGGAGGTCTGCGAAGCGATGTGGCAGAATGTGAAAGCAGTGAAACGAATGTCGAACATCTATAATGCCATGTCCGTAGCGACGAAGATGCGATCCATCGGCTTAAGCGATAACGAATGGGATAAATTCTACGACATTCCCCGTCAAGACATCGAACTCCTGGCTGAAGTGGAGCACAATCGGTGGAGCGTCGAGGAGCTGATTCTCGGATGGCGGCCTTGTACTGCAGAAGAACAAAGCATGGTGGAAGCCGACATCAGTCAGAAGGAAGAGTTGAAGAAACGAAAAATTCACTACGACTTGCGCCCATACCACGACCTTCGGCCAGACGCCACTGGCAAGCCTGTTGCACTTTATGACTTGTGCCTGTGTTCATGTCTGCCACTCATAACGAAGTCGTTTGCCGACGAGGAAGGAGGTGAGTATGGCTATTAAGAAAAGATACTTCTCATTGAAAGCAAAGGGTGGCAACGCTTTCATCCCCGATGGCAAGCGCTTCAAGTTCACCCAGAACACCGTTAACATCGGCGAAACGGCCGACTGCGATATCCGTTATACGAACGTCTCCACATTGCCCGATTATTATGCCTCCATCCTTTGCGATGACGAAAACGATAGTTGGTACATTGTTGCCCGTTCTTCCGGCGTTCCCATACATATCTCGGGCAAAGGGAACATCGGTTTTGCCCAGACACTTACAGATGGTGATGTGATTCAGTTTGAAGGGCAGGAGATGACATTGTTATTTCGAACGCACTACGATGACAAATACGAAGATACTGAGGAAAAGCACCACCTTTGGCAATGGGTGGTTGCCATCGCGTGCTGTCTATTGGCCGCTGTCTTGACTTGGCAATTGAACCAGCCTAGTCCAATTACTGAAGCGGACGTTGCGCCCCTTGAGGAATCTTTGTTCTTGGTGAAAGTGGATTCTGTGCAGCACAAGCTGAACGAGAAACTCATTCGGCCCACATTAGTCCTCAATGACAACATCCCGACCGGAACGGCTTTCCTCACCACCGACAGCATCCTCGTCACAGCACGTCATTGTGTGGAATATTGGATAGGCGACAACCTGGATCTCACCACGAAAGTAGCCGACCTGGCTGACGATGACATCATCAGATGGGCCATCGAAACAGAGACCTACAACCAAACTTCACATCCCGATTCGATGATGACGCTCGAAGTGTTCTTCAGCGTGTATGACTTCATGGGCGAGAAACGTTATTCCTTCTCTTCGACAGATAGCATAGTCCATTTCAATCGTTCAAGGGATGGCGTGTTCATCCTCGCCGATTTCAACGATGAATATTATTGGCGTTCCATCCGTCCTTACTTCAAGGATACCCAAATGGAATTAGGCGACATCCTCTGGATTGACAACCTGCCTGAAGCAGGAAAGATAGTCATTGCGACTCCTCAGGATATGAAACAAATTCATAAAGGGTCTCGCCTGATGATCTACGGCTATCCTATTACAGGCATGAACGACCGCCGAGCCACTGTCACCGAAGGAGTCATCAAGCATGACGCATCTCCCACGACCGAGAATCTTGTCTTTGAAGCCAACATCAATCATGGCTTTTCGGGAGGGCCTGTACTCACCAAAACATCGCATGGCATTGTGGCTGCAGGTGTGGTCTCAAGGGTAGATAGCATTAGCAGCGGTATCTACAAACGCGCCGTACCCATCACAGAAGTCTATACAAAAATAGAGGAGAATCATGAATAAAATCATCAACTTACGTCATATTGCCGGCTATTGTCCTGAGGCAGCTATATGGAAGATGATTGTTGACCTCTGCTGCATCATCCAAGGGCAGGACAAACGCCGAACGCCCATAACGCCCCGTTCGCTGTTCGTTGACGGCGGCAGCTTTTATATCGATGAGTGCGACGAGATTTCCCCAGAGTTTCTTCCCCCTGAGTATGTCACAGGCGAGAGCATCACAGAATCTCAACAAATCTGGATGCTTGGAGCGACAATCTATTATGCCTCATCTGGCCGCATTCTCTTTGGCGGACATGGTGGTCATTACCAACGTACGAATCCCTACGTGCAGCTACCCGTTCTGCAAAAAGCCCATCAAGCCATCACTCCGGTCATGCAACGCTGCCTGCAGACTGATCCTTCCCAACGAATCAATGTACAGGAACTAAAAGACATTGCCCTCCGAGAGAGTGAACGCTGTCGTCGAGCGCCACGGCAACAAGCAAGGCCACAACAAACCGCAAGTAACAAGATCATCACAGACCGTAAATGGCCGGAAGAAATGGTAGCATTATGAAACACTACGTCCTTTTCATCATCATTGCTATTTGCCCTGCCATCAGAAGCATGGCACAGGCCGACCCGCATTTGGCCAAACTCGCCAATGACATCATCTCCTTGCAGAAAAAGACGTCTAACAAGGCTCGACTCAATCAGCTAGTGCTCAATTGGTCTGAAAGCTCTATGCCCAAGATAACGCTCATGGATGACATCGGACGCGCTGCAAATGAATATCGAGGAGCTGATGCCAACAGGTTCAAAATGAACCAACTTGTCACTTTCGTCTACGACCGTCAGAATAAGGGAATGGTGTCCAAAGGAGATTACTTTAACAGCACAGAGCAAGGTGTCCATTATTCTGCTATCGAGAAGACTGTCAGCAAAGGAAAAACCGTCACTTATACTTTGACTAGCCACTCTGGTCAGCAAGAATTCCTGTTCATCCCTTTCAATCCTAATGCCTTATTCACGGCCACTGTCAATGGAGAGAAGGCGAAGAAGAAGGAAAACGGAGTACAGTATATCAGTCTACCCAACATTACCAAGCAGGATACGATTACCTTTACCATTACTTACGACAATAACAACGCTGCTGCTTTTGAATCGTTTGTCATCGTGAACTATAATCCTCAGAAATGATGAGAAAAGGACTATTCATCTTCATAATGAGTCTAACTGCAGGCACCGCCCTCAGTCAGGGACGAATGGAGCAACGTCTCGTGAAACTGTTCGACGAGGCAGAGCAGTGCTATCTCATGGATGATTACCAACAACTGCACCACTGCATCCAGCTGTACCATGAAACGTTCAAGCCCGAGGAATGCGCCAACATGGATTCAGTGGACATCTATCGCGCCTATTATTACAAGATGTGCGGTTCCTATTATTATGGCTGGGCTGAAAATCCCGAACAAGCACGCATGTCAGAGGATTACTACCTGAAGAGCCTCAATATTTTCAAACAGCGAGTAACCAATTGGAGCGTATATGCCATGCACAGGAACGAAGTGACATTGCACGAAGAGCTCGCACAACTGTATTACAAAGCAAAGGATTATAAGAAATCGTTGGCTCACTTAGATACACTCTACGTGTATCTCGACAACAAGAGCGATATTCCTTCTTTCTTGCCTGAATACTATAGCAACATGTCCCAACGTGCTATGTGCCATGCCCGATTAGGACATTTCGACGAAGCCATTGCCCTCATTGAGGAGGCTCAGGCTTATTTTAAACAACAAAAAGAATCGGAGTATTATGAGTTGCAACGTCGGAAAGGCAAAATACTCATGCTACGAGCTGATAAGCAGGGGACCAACAACTACAAGCCTGCTATTGACTGCTATAAAGCGTATGTCAACGAGCAATACTCAACCATCGGGCAACGGCTCGCTACCATGAACAGCTCGCAACAGGCACAATATTGGCTGGCAACACACCCATTCCTTTACGATTGCTTCCGTTTAGGCAATCTTGCTCCTGAGATGCTATACGATCTTGCTCTGTTCAGCAAAGGTTATCTGTTGGCATACGAGCGCTCTTCCTCTGGTCGCGTCGGCACTTCAAAGAAGAGGAATCACAACGCCCCGACACGGTGGATGCAGGTAAGACATGAATTGAGGGAAAAGGATTGTGCCATAGAATTCGTACAATATTTTGGACGCGACGACGAGTTACGCATGGGCTGCCTCGTATTAAGGAACAACAGCGTAAAGCCCCTTTTCATCGATCTGTTTGCCACTGACAGTCTACTCAACCTTCCTCTCACGGCAAGCTACACCATTGGCACAGCACTGACAGCGCCCAAACCCGCCGTAAAAGATACGCTATATAACTATCCACTACTCTCACAACTCATATGGTCGCCTCAACTGATGACCGCCATAGGCAATGCTGACAGGGTCCTGTTCGCGGCAGATGGTTTCATTCATCAATGCGCCATAGAATATCTCATGCCCGATGCTCAAAAGACATGTTATAGGCTAACTTCAACCCGAAACATACGAAAAAACCATATCGCGCCCAAATTGGCGAAAGCGCTTATATGCGGAGGAATCACCTACAACGAGTCCGTAGCCCATACTGAGGAAGGCAATGACGTCGCAGCTTATCGTTTTCTGGCAACGAACGCTGGTCATATCTCCGAACTACCCGATGCACGCAAGGAGGTCGACTCCATTTTCCGCTGCCGACATAATCCCCTCGACACGCTTCTTGTTGGTACAGCAGCTACAGACGAGGCGTTTGTCGAGCTGCTCAAAAAGGGCTACGATGTCATACATCTCTCCACTCACGGCTTTTTCGGAGGAAGAATAGGAATACACAATGATATCAAACCGCTTCAAAGCGATGAATCAATGTCCAAGAGCGGGCTTTTGTTTGCAGGTGCTTCAAGCGCTCTGGCTGATAAATCTTTCGATGCTAACCTCTTTGATGGTGTTCTGTCAGGAACAGAACTCTCTCAACTTGATTTCTCCAAGACAGAGTTGATCGTCCTTTCTGCCTGCGAAACAGGCCTTGGACACTTGACAGACGACGGCGTTTATGGCATACAACGGGCGCTGAAACAAGCCGGTGCGAAAGCCATGATGGTCTCACTGTGGCGCGTCAACGACATTTCATGCAGTTTGCTTATGCGTTATTTCTACGAGGCGCTGCAACAGCAGACGTCGCACGACATACACGCGGCATTTCTAAATGCACGCAACAGACTGCAACAAGAGGAACGCCACTACAACAAGTTTGACTCTTCCACTCTTTCTATGGGCGACGGTGTCATTAAATACGACACGCCTCGACATATCAATCCCTTCATTATCATTGACGCCTATTAAGAACTAAATCATATAAACATGAAAAAGTATCTCATCCTCCTAGCATGGTTAACTACCACAGGGTCAGTCATCGCTCAACCGCCTCAGCCCAATGAGTCCAAGGCAAAAGAGCCTACGGCATCAACCAAAGGTGCTCCTACCAACCGCCGCAACGAGCGTCCGGCACAACGTAAGTTTCAGATTCTCGTCAAGAATGTCGATAAGGAGAAAATCATCAAGGACAGCAACGAACGCTTTCTTGAGCTACAGGCATCCGCCAATGACCGTGCCGCACTTGGCACTTTCGGAAATATTCTATGGGGCGCTTACTCCAGTTCCATCGTTCAAAAGACGGTAAATGCCACTTCCAACCTTGTCAGTTTAGGAGTCAACTACTTGACAGAAGCAGTCAAAAGCGATCGCGAAAAATGGTACCGCTCGGCCCAGGAACAATGTAAATACTCCCAGGTTCTCTCTTCCGAAAGCAATATTGACGACTTCTATGCTGCACCTTCAACTAAAGGTGCTATGGACCCCGAGAATCTGAAGTTCGAAGGATTTGGGTGCAAGAACTACATCGAGTTGACCGAATCGCCGGGCTCAGGTGTCAACGTGTTCTACATCTTCTGCAAAATGCGCCGCGACAGCCTCGGAATCAGCCATATTGTCAACCATTCCAAGTTCCTCGTCGAAGTGGACACTCTTATCTTTGTACCACAATATTGCAACCTGCCCAACGATCCAACTGGTAATCCGAAAAACAGGTTTAGTTTTGAAAAACGCAATAACCTCAACATGACATTGAAAGCCAGGCTCTATTCATCATGGATGAACCAAGCCACTATGATAGCCAACGACCAACTGTTGGGAGAATTTACTGTGCACATAAAGATTGACCCAAAGAAGATGAACGACAAAGGCGAGTTCATCTATGACAAAAACGACCCCGATTTCGAGAAACTCGTCACAATAGAGGGAGACAGCTATATCGTGCCACGCAGTTACACCGGTACTACCGACGCCCAGAACTATCAGCCTTCATGGGGTACTGGACAGTATAGAATAGAGATGGAAGTAGCCGAGGAATGCCGCATTATCGATAGCTACTATCAAATCCGCGAGTCCGGAAACGGCAAGGAGGTGGCGTTCGCTGATGCTACTCCTGGGAAGAAAAAATGGGACAAAGCAAAATGGAAGACCGAGTGGAATGTTATGAACGAGCGGCGCAAGAGTGATTCAGTATGGAAAAATATGTGGCAATGCATTGTGACTGCCTACAAGGGAAGCAGTTGGACGGCCACCCTCACCGATCCCTTATCAACGTCGCTCTATAGCTACGAAACCACTAAACTCAAGGATGCCTTCTCCAACCTTAGCGAGAAACTCTTCACAGATGCGAAAGGGGAGAGCGCGCCCGCAACTGTACCTAAAATGGCTGGGGCAACTGGTGCAGGAGCGGCAACTCCTCCCACAGGTGGCAAGCCTGCTGGTTCCGGCAATGGCAAGGCTGCTGGAGGCTCCAAACCACAATAGGCACCTACTCATTTTGAAAAGTAAATGAACTTAACTACTCATAAGTTATTCTTTTTTGATGAAAGAAGGTTTCGAGCTTGCTCGCTTGGCACATCAAGGACGTTTACGTCATTTTCCATGTCTTTCTCAAAATAAAGTTATCATTTTCGTTAACATTGCGTTTTATTTCCTATCTTTGTCGGCGAAAAAGTATTGACTATGGCTATCTTTAATAGAATCAAGAAGGAAGATTCCGAGCTGACGCGCCACTGGGACATGCTGGCACGACAGATGATGGCGGGTAACGTCATTCCCGTGATAGGCCCTGAATTCCTTGTGGAGGACGAGCGCGGAAGCAATCCACATCAGATCCTGATTGACGATCTCGCAGAGGCGTATGAACTATCGGGACATCCGCGTTCGTTCTCAGAGTTGTTGTTTGACAAGGATTTCGATGTCAACGACCGTAAAAACATCTATGCCATGCTGGGCGATGCGCTGAGTCAGCCGCTGTTCAAACCCTCGGCACTGCTGAAACGGTTGCTTCGCATCAAGTATTTTCCGTTTGTCATCACGACGTCTTTCGTTCCAGTGGTGGAAGATGCTATGCGCGAGATATGGGGGAAGGAGCAACTGCGTGTGATGCGGTTCATCAATGATCCTTCTCACAATGATGATATCCGCACGAAGGCCGATATCAACAAGCCTACAGTGTATTATATGTTCGGCAAGGTTTGTCGCTCTGAAAAAAAGTACGTTGTCACCGATTACGATATGTTATCCTTCTGCAAGGCTTGGCTGAGTTCTGCCGAACGGCCGCAGAACCTTTCTGCTGAATTGCAGACTAAATACCTGTTGATACTAGGCAACAACTATAGCGACTGGTTGAGCCGCTTCATCTGCTTCTCCCTGAAATCAAAGTATGAGACACAGCCACTGGGGCTCGTTGTTGACCCCATGGCGGATGACAGCTTCCTTCAGTTCATGCGCCATATTGACGCCTTCACCCATGACAACGCCGAGGAGGTGGTCAACAAAATAGAATCGTTGTTGGCTGAAAAGGAAGACGAGGAGGAGCGTCAACGTTGGAATCATCCTCTACCTAATGCCGATGTGTTTATCAGCTACTCACGTGCCGATGCAGATGTTGCAGCGATGCTTTACGAATCGCTGACACGTCGAGGCATCCGAGCTTGGTATGATCGCCAAAGCCTTAGCTACGGGTCGGATTTCATGAACGAGATTGCCCGCGGCATCAAGGAAGCAAAGTTGTTCGTTCCGATTATCACTCAAACCATGGATCGTCAGCGCAACGAATACCATCCCTATCGTACTGAATGGCAAACAGCCATAGAACTCGCCTCTGGGTATGGCCGTAGGTTTATGCTTCCCGTCAGTGAACAGGATTTCGATTTCTACGGAAGCAGTATTCCCCAGAAGATCAAGGATTGCAACGCCTTCCTCTATGACCCTTCCCATCCAGACTTTGAATCCTTTGTTGACGAGATAGCTCAGCTCCTGACAAGCTTGTAATTCACCCGTAATTCATGCAAAGATGAAAGTTGAAAGAAACCCCTGGAAAGGGCTGGATTCCTATCAAGAATCGGACCGCTTATATGGCCGCGACAACGAGATTGAGGAACTGATGAGTCGCATTGAATACAATGTGCAAACAGTTCTCTACAGCCGCACAGGTATCGGTAAGTCATCAATCCTGAAAGCGGGTATATTCCCGAAAGCCCGGCAAGCTGGTATGTTGCCAGTGAACATTCGCCTTCAACATACGACCAACAATCAGGAGACTAGCGCCGACTACATCGACCAGGTCAAAGAAGCTGTTGCTTCGCAATTATTGGATCATAACGGCCGGATAGAAGAAGTGGTACCCAAGAAAGCCGGACACGTGGAATCATTATGGGAGTACCTCCACCGTCATCGTTTCTACGCAAACGATGAACATGTTGTTCCTCTCTTGGTATTCGATCAGTTCGAAGAAATCTTCACATTGGAGAAGAATGTACACCGTGTAGCTGATTTCTTCTCACAGCTTGCCGACCTCCTGAATGGAATCATGCCGGAGTACCTCAGTCCTGAAGAGACTGTGGCGGAGTCCGAAGAGATTCCACAGCACAAAAACATCTTCAAAGGAATACGAAAGCGCGTCCAGAGTTCCGAACTCAATTACCTGAAAGAGGATGAGTTCCGCTTGATCTTTTCGTTGCGCGAAGATTATCTTTCCTATTTGGAACGCAACACAAGCCGTATCCCTTCCATGAAACTCAACCGCTATTGTCTCTTGCCTATCAACGAGGAACAAGCGGCTGACATCATCATGAAGCCACTGCCTGGGTTGGTAGATATTGACGTCGCAAAACTCATCATCGAGAAGGTGACGGGGGTGCCCGACGTAAAGCTTGATGGTCATCCTTCGATTTTTGTGGATTCTGCCATTCTCTCTCTTTACCTTAGCCGTCTGTATGAGAAGATGCCCGATGATGCGGAGAAAATCACGGAGGACTTAGTGAACCGATTCGGCGATAACATCATTCAGGATTTCTATTTGGATGCCATTCGCGATTTCAGAAGTTCTTCTATTGAGTTTCTTGAAGACAACCTCCTAAACAATGAAGGCCGAAGGGAAAACATATCAGTTTATAATGCCAAGCATGTCGGACATATCACCGATGAAGAACTACATCAGCTGTGTGAAGAGAAACGATTAATCCGACGGTTCTATTATGGCGGCGACGCCCGCATAGAATTCATCCACGATATCCTTTGCCCAGTGGTAAAGGACCGTCGCGACATACGTCAGATGCTGAAGGCACAAGAAGAAGAGCAGCGAAAATTGTTAGAGAAAGAGCGCGAGAAGCGGAAACGTTTAGAAGAGAAGGCCCAAGCTGTTCGCAAGCGTTATCGCAGATGGTTCCTTGCCGGCTCGCTGCTCCTACTGTTCCTTGTTGGGCATTGGTTGAGATATCATTATCTGAACGTCATGGTCTGCACGAAGTATTATAATTCGTTCATTTTAGTCAATGGATGGCCCGTTGGTGTTGGCGATGAGCTCAGCAAGGACGAGGCGTCGAATCTGTCCGTTTGCTATAAACTGTCAAAACGAGGTTTTCGTTCTGGCTCGCCTTTCAGGGAAGTAGAGGTTATGAGCTCCGACAACGAACTACTTCACAATAACAAACGGACTCCTTTGGTTCGTTTGGATGAAAAAAGAGATCAACAGGCTCGGCATTTTTCCGAGTTGCTTAATGCCACTAAATACTACAAGTTCAGCTCCACTGATAGTGACGGGTCGACTCATGTCACCAAATTCGAGGCTTGTGATAAGGACCAACGCACACTTTATGTCGTATCCTATTTCAATGGCTCTGGCGAATCCTTAGATGAAACATCGACCTACATCTGGGCTGTTTACACCGACGCCAAGGGAAGTCCTCTCCAAGTTCGCGACAATGGCGCCGACCGAATGCAGGTGTTCCTCAATGCCAAAGGGCAGGAGGAGAAGTACATGTTCTTCGATGAGAAAGGAGCGCCCAAGAGCAATGACCTGGCATGCTTCGGCTATCGTATGAGCTATGATGAGTCCAATCGTGTCGACTCCGTCTGGGGCTTGGATCCTTTCAGTAACGAGGAATTCCTTGAGGTACGATCCTCTACACCAACGTGCGATACCTTTGAATACTTCGATATGCAGGGACACCCCATAGCCCATAAGACGCTCAACTACCACAAGCGCATCGAAGTGAAGGACACGAAGGGAAATATAGTGGAGAAAGAGTATTTTTCCACTAACGGGAAACATGTTTCCGACACTCTGCGTCCATCACGGGCTGTGTTCATTTACGATGAATTCAATCGCGTAAAAAAGGCCGACTACTTTGACGGGAATGGACAGCCCTATTCTCAGAACAAAAAATACTATGCTCGTCGTGAATATCAGTATATCCGTCACACCACAGAGCTCTTAGAAGAGAAGGACTACCGTTGGAATGCCGATAAGCAGCAGATGACAAAAGTCTATGAATACTTCGTACGTCTGTATGGAAGCGTTACGGAATATAATACCGACAACATCGAAGCGGGCGAATTCCACATGAGGCGCATCGAACAAAACGAAGAAGCCGAACCCGTGTCCATCTCCTATTATGGCCGTGACGACAAACCCATGTTCGACAGTGCTGAGTGCTTCCACAAGCATATCATCGAACGTCAGACCTTGCGCAACGGCAACAAACTCGTCGTCCATCGCTATTACGACATTGACGGTTCTCTCTTCGCTGATGTCCAAAATGGACATTATGCCATCGATTCCTGTATGTATAGTTCTCGCAACCTGTTGCTCTCACGTGTGTGCTTCGACCGCGACACCTCAATTGTCAAATCACAGGGCTACGAATACAACGACGGAGTCGAGGTGGCCCGATATGCACGTGGCGTTCATGGGACTCCCATAAGATGCCCCCAATGGGAGCGCGATGGCTTATGCTATTATCGACTCTCGAGCGTGAAATCCAGCACCGATGCACTATGCTATGTAAAGCCGGTCAGCGAGTATGGCTGTGCTTCATGGGCCTATGATGGCGAAGACCCCTACGGGCGCATTGAACGAAGAGGCGAGCACCAAGTCACCGACGACATGGGAAGCACGTGGCACAAGGTTTCTGTCACCACGATTTTTGCCGACCACATACCGCCCGAGGCGCATTGGGTGATGTATGTCCACCTGCTCAAAGTCCTTTCACCAGCAGACCTTATCGGACTACGCGATGGCGACATCCTACTCGAAATAGGACGTTGGCATTATCAGCCTACAGCAACCGTCAATGCGGCGCTCAACGAATGGAACGCTATCGGTAGCAGAAAGCAAACCATCAAAGTGGCACGTTACAATCTATCCAACAGAGTCTGGAATATTCTGACCTTTGAAGTTCCAGTGTCGCGAGCGCCTTTTAACGCCGAGATATATCCCGTGTATTATACAACGGATGAATACAAGGAATTTTCTAAAGTATTGGCAAAATGAAAGAATCACTAAAGATAGAAGAACTGAAGCAAAGGCTGATAGATGTTGTCCAGCAGACAGATGATATCGTAGCCGTCATTCGTTGTCTCACTGTTATGGGAGTTTCTGCCGAAGACAACTTGGCCGACAACATGTCCATCGCAAGCCAACTCAAGGAGGCCACTTCCGACAAGCAATTACTTGTGCGTGACGCCATGAAGGAGACGACGTCTTCATTCAAGGCCGAGAAACAAGAACTGGACGACGACGAGCCTGCTCCTCCTACCAACTCGAAAGGGCGGAAAGTATTCACTTGGTGTTTAGCTGCCGCAGCTGCCATCCTCGCTGGCTGGCTCCTCTTCACGTTTGTCCCATGGAAGCGTGAGAAGAAAGAGCACGGTGTGGTCACAGTAGCGGAGCGCTATAAAACCTTCAACGTTAACGGCTGTACATTCAATTTGGTATATGTCGATGGAGGTACTTTCACTATGGGAGCCACCGAAGAACAAGGCGACGAGGCCGATAGCGACGAAACGCCCCTGTTCCAAGTGACGCTCAGCGACTATATGATCGGTGAGACAGAGGTCACTCAGCAGCTCTGGACAGCCGTCATGGGCGTAGGGCCTATCCCTTACGATGGTGATCTGCATCCTATGAAGAACATTAGCCATGACGACTGCATCATTTTTATCAATAAGCTGAATAAAATCACGGGCATGCACTTCTATTTGCCGACTGAAGCACAATGGGAGTTTGCTGCACGAGGAGGCAACAAATCCAAGCACTACCGTTTTGCGGGCAGTGACGACATCGAAGACGTGGGATGGTATTCCACCAACAGTTGGGACAAAGGTAAAGGCGACCCCGATTTCGGCAATCATGCCGTAGGTAGCAAACAACCCAATGAGTTGGGACTCTACGATATGTCTGGAAACGTATGGGAATGGTGTGCAGACTATTATGGCAAATACTCGTCCGCCAGCAAAACCAACCCCTTAGGCCCTGAGAATCCTACAGCTTCGTTCCGCGTCAACCGAGGTGGTAGTTGGGATTATATAGCAACCAGCAGCCGAACCAGCAACCGAAGGAACCGAACTCCTGATTTCCGTAACTTCAATCTTGGAATGCGACTCGCACACGAACCAATTAAATAGCATCATCACATTATCCATCAACCTAGTATTCGCTGTGTGAATAACAAAGTGGATGAGAGACACAAAGGTGATTGTATAACCTTCATCTGTCGATACATTATTTGCCGTTTCTTGAACGAATATTCGTGTGCCACTGAACGTATATACGCGTAAGCCTTAACGAATATACGTGTAAGCCTGAGCGAATATACGTGTAAGCCTGAGCGAATATACGCGTAAGCCTGAGCGAATATACGTGCAAGCCTGAGCGAATATACGTATAAGCCTGAGCGAATATATGCATTGGCTTGTCTCAATAATGATACAACCAGAAGGAACTATCTGAATTTTCAGATAAGTATCTATGACTATTCAGCTAAGTCTTTTCGACTATTCAGCTATTCTCAATTGAGTGTTACCAGAATATACAATGCGCCACACACCCATGACGATGTTGGGCGTATGATGTTAATCATTATTATTTAGATTCTAATCATATTTACGTGTGAAAAATGTTTCTTAAATCTCCCAAATCAGAGTTTGTGGCTATCTATGGCCGCAGACGTGTAGGCAAGTCATATCTTGTGGGAGAGGTCTACATTTTGCAATAAGGGGTATTTGATTTTAACGCCCGAGGGTCTTATATATGCATAAAGACCAAAAAAACACTTATGGATTATAGTAAACAAAAGTTTGAACGCCTGTTCAAAGACAGCTATCCTCACATGTATCGCCTAGCATTCTCGATGGTGGAGAATGCCGACGATGCCAAGGATGCGGTGCATCAGGTATTTGCTCAAATCTGGAGGAACAAGCCACGGGTGGCTGATAACAGCATTCGCGGTTACTTGTTGGCGGCCACCCGCAACCAATGCCTGCATCTATTGCGTTCCCGACAGCTGCAGCGGCAGATGGAAGAAGAGCTTCAGCAAGACATTGTTGCAAGCGAGAACGAGGAACGCGAGGAACTGCTGCAGCAACTTCGACAAGTCATTGACAACAACCTAACGGAGCAAGACCGACGCGTGTTGAGTCTGCACTACGATGAAGAGAAGACTTATGCCGATACAGCCTCTATCCTCGGCATCAGCACAGCAACCGTGAACAAACACATCACGCGGTCACTGGCAAAAATCAGACAATCCCTTAAAATTGCAAAGTAATATGAAAACTGAAGATATCGATAAGAAGATAGGCATGCCCGACGTGGATGCTGAATGGGCTAAGTTT
>CADCOX010000081.1 GCA_902803195.1 uncultured Bacteroidales bacterium | reverse complement strand
TGCGTCTTGCAGCCTCCAGTCGTGTGCTCATTCTCGACCAGTCCTATGAGGACTACACACTGGAGCCGTTGCTTTCTCCTGCCGAAGCCGTCGAAGCGGGCAACATCTTGCAACTTCATTCGCTCACCAAGACCTATTGCATCCCAGGCTTACGCATCGGATATGTTGTTGGTGCCGCGACCCTAATAGAGAAATTGCGACGGCGTTTGCGTCCTTGGAGCGTGAACGCATTAGCCATCGAGGCAGCCAGTTGGTTGATGAAGAACGACGTCCACGTGCTTCCTGACCTCACGGCTTATCTCGCTGAGGCTCAGCGTTTGCGCGAAGCTATTCATGCCCTTGACGGCATAAGTGTAGTCCCCACTCAGACTAACTTCATGCTTTGCCGCCTCGACGAGCGTTTGGGCATCACGGCGGCAACCTTGAAGGAGCGTCTGGCCTCCGAACATGGCATCCTCATTCGCGATGCTTCCAACTTCGAAGGGCTTACTCCCTATCATTTCCGCGTGGCAGCACAGACGAAGGAAGAGGACGATCTGCTTATAAAAAGCCTCAGAAGCCTCACCCAAGATGTTCTTCCCCTCCCATCTTCAAGAGAGGGGAGTGGCTACTCCAAAGAATCAACATCTCCTCCATTACAGCAACTGTCTACTCCCATCTCCTTTCAGAGAGAGGGTGGGGGTGAGGCTCTTCGCCCTATCATGCTCGCTGGCACAGGCAGCGATGTAGGCAAGAGTGTGATAGCCACAGCACTCTGTCGCATCTTCCTTCAGGACGGTTACCATCCAGCTCCGTTCAAGGCGCAGAATATGGCATTGAACTCATACGCTACACCCGAGGGTTTGGAGATTGGACGTGCTCAAGCCGTTCAAGCAGAGGCTGCACGCATTCCGTGCCATACCGACATGAATCCCTTGCTGCTGAAACCTCAGAGCGACCACACTTCGCAAGTCGTCCTCAACGGTAAGCCCGTTGGCAATCGCGATGCCTATGACTTCTGGCGAAGAAGACCAGCCCCCGCTTCCATAGGATTAGACAAGAATGCGCCTGCTTCTTCACAACTCTCTCTTGGAAGGGAGAACCTTGATTTTCGTGCGGAAGTCTGTGCAGCCTTCGACCGCCTGTCAGTTCGCTACAATCCTATCGTGATGGAAGGCGCGGGTAGTATTTCTGAGCTCAATTTACGCGAGACAGACATCGTGAACTTACCTATGGCTCGACATGCCGACGCTGCCGTCATCCTTGTGGCAGACATCGATCGTGGTGGCGTTTTCGCCTCCGTTTACGGGAGCATTGCCTTGCAGGCAGCTGAAGACCGTGCTCGCATCAAGGGCATTATTATCAACAAGTTCCGAGGCGATCTGCGTCTCTTTGATGATGGACGGCATTTGCTCGAGGACATCTGTGGTGTACCCGTTCTAGGCGTGATTCCTTATTTTAAGGACATTCACATCGAGGAAGAGGATAGCGTCTCGTTGGCAGGCAAGTCCAAGCAAGCAGCACATGGCCGCGTGAATATTGCTGTTGTCATGCTGCGTCATCTCTCCAATTTCACCGACTTCGATGCCTTGGAGCAAGACACGCGCGTACATCTCTATTATACCAACAACGTTGACGAAATATCGAAGGCCGACATCATTATCATGCCTGGTTCAAAGTCTACGCTCGACGACCTCGGCGAACTGCGTCGTAACGGTGTGGCTGAGGCCATCCAACGTGCATATCGTGATGGCAAAATGGTCATCGGCATCTGTGGAGGCTATCAGATGATGGGCATCGAAGTCTGCGACCCCAACCATGTTGAAGGCGACATCGAGCGCCTTCCTGGTCTTGGCCTCCTTCCCACGACGACGACCATGAGCGGTGAGAAAGTCACCCGGCAGGTCAAGTTTAGTTGCACAAACATAGGGCAGCCTCTTCCTTCCCTTTCAGGTGAAGACGAAGGTGGTTTTTCTGCCTACGAGATTCACATGGGCGAGACCCGTCCCTTCGGCGATGCGCCCTCACAACCCTTTGCCCTCCTCGATGATGGTCGCCAGGATGGCTACTATGTCAGCGATCGCTGTTGGGGCACTTACCTTCATGGCGTCCTTGATAATGCCTCCATCGTCGATACCCTGCTTGCTCCTTTTGCCGAACGTCTCTCTGCTGAGGCTCAGCCCTTCGACTATGCCGCCTTCAAGGAAGAGCAATACAATCGCTTGGCCGACCATGTCCGCAAGCACCTCGATATGGACAAGCTATATGAAATAATGAAAAGTGAAAGAGTGAAAAGTGAAAAATGAAAGAGTGAAAAATGAAAAGTGAAAAATGAATGAAGCACTTCTGATAGCACTCCTCGTTGGTTGGTTGCTCGACCTCTGTTTGGGCGACCCAGTCAGGCTGCCGCATCCCATCGTGTGGTTCGGCAAATGGATTAGCTATTGGGAACATCGCCTTAATCATGGGCGGCAGCGCAAGTTTAAGGGTGGCTTGTTGGCCGTTGGCAGTATTGTCCTCGTCTTCTGTGTTGCTTGGTGGATAACAAAAGTCCTCGATCTTCGGTTGCTTGAGGATTCTAATCCCCTCGCATTTTGGAGAGGGGTAGGTGGTGCGGTTTTCTGCACGCTTGTCGTCTTCTATTGTTTGGCGGGCACCACCCTGATTCGTGAGGTTCGTGCGGTTTTCCTCGCCCTTGATCGTTCTTTGGACGAAGGTCGTCGTCAGGTGGCTCGTATCGTGGGACGCGACACCAGTCAACTCTCGGCGCAGGAAGTGCGGACAGCAGCCCTCGAGACGCTTGCCGAGAACCTCAGCGATGGCGTCGTGGCGCCACTCTTCTGGTTTGCCTTGCTTGGCGCGCCTGGCATGCTGGCTTACAAGATGACGAACACCCTCGATTCCATGATTGGCTATCGCACGGAGCGCTATCGCGACTTCGGTTGTATAGCGGCTCATGTCGACGATGTCGCCAACTACATCCCAGCACGCCTGACAGCTTTCTTGATGGCGTTGCCTCATGCCATTTGTCATTTCTCCTTTTCCATTTTTCATTTCATTAAGAAATATGGTCGCCAACATGCCAGCCCCAACAGCGGCTATCCCGAAGCCGCATTGGCAGGCATTCTCGACTGTCGCTTCGGTGGACCGCACTACTATTTTGGAGAGCTCTTCGACAAACCATATATCGGCGAGAACGAGCGCCCCTTGGAGACAGCTGATATGCGCACCGCTATTCGCATCAATCGCTTCGTGGAGGTGGTGATGGTAGGCCTCACAACCCTCGCCGTCAGCTTCAATCCCCTGTTAATCAGTTAATGTATTAATTATGCATTGTGCATTATGAATTATGCATTATGAATTGTGAATTATGAATTCAAGTAAGATCATCATAGCAGGCCTTGGTCCTGGCAGCCCTGAAGACATGACTCCCGCCGTGCTTGATGCCGTGAGTCAGGCCGATGTCGTCGTTGGCTATAAGTATTACTTTCGTTTCGTTGAACCTTATCTGAAGCAAGGTTGTGAGTGCATCGACACTGGGATGAAACGCGAACGCGAGCGTGCTGAGCAGGCTTTTCGCTTGGCTGAGGAAGGGCGAACGGTAGTCGTCATCTCTTCAGGCGATGCCGGCATCTACGGTATGGTGCCGCTTGTCTATGAGATGAAGCGCGAGCAGGGCAGCGGCTTGGAAATCATCGTATTACCAGGCATCTCCGCTTTCCAGAAAGCAGCCTCTCTGCTGGGCGCACCCATAGGCCACGACCTCTGCATCCTTTCGCTCTCCGACTTGATGACACCCTGGTCGCTCATCGAACGTCGCATCCGCGCGGCTGCCGTTGGCGATTTCGTCACAGCGGTCTATAACCCTCGTTCACAAGGTCGCTACTGGCAGCTCTATCGCCTGCGTGAACTCTTCCTTGCCGAGGGCAGGAGTGGTTCAACGCCAGTGGGCATCGTCCGTCAGGCAGGACGTCCTGAGCAAGAAGTGACGCTCACCACCCTTGCAGCCCTCGACCCCGAGCAGGTGGATATGTTCTGCGTGCTC
>CADCOX010000080.1 GCA_902803195.1 uncultured Bacteroidales bacterium | reverse complement strand
TGACGTTCTCGGTAGACCTCAGCCGTGCTGACCTGCAAGCCCTCGGACTCGTAGAAGACCCGCTGAAGGTGGCGGCTTGCATGCACCTCGACGGCACCACCAACCTGCGCGACCGCCATCAGGTGAGCGGCACGATCACGGACATCGTCCTCATGCCGGGCGACACGCTCTTCCGCCCCGAGGACGTCACGCTCGAAGCCCTGATGCGCCCCGACACGACCTACGCCTACGTCGCCAGTGGCGACTTGACGCTGAGGGCTCAGGGTCGCACAAGCTACGACCGCCTGCTCAAGCAGCTGCAGAAACTGACCGACGAGGCTTCGAACCAGCTGAAGGAGCACCGCTTAGTGCCCAGCGAACTGAAACGCCGACTGCCGCAGATGGACATCCATCTCACTGCCGGACAGCATAACCCCGTCCACGACATCCTGCTGTCGATGGGCTACGACTATGAGACGGCCGACCTCGACCTGCACCTGAACCCCGCCACGGGTCTCAACGGCGGCGGACACGTACACAGCCTCAACACGGGAGCCATCCTGCTCGACACCATCAACTTCCACGCCCTGCAGGACTCCACGGGCATCGCCCTCGACGCACGCATACACAACGGACGACGCAACCCGCAGATTAGCTTCGACTCCCGACTGGCCGCCCACATCGGCGAGGACGGACGCGCCGACGCCAACCTCCTCTTCTACGACGACCGCGGACAGAAAGGCATCGACCTGGGACTGCAGACGGCCGTCAGGAACGACAGCCTCGTCATACACCTCGACCCGCTCAACCCCATCATCGCCTACCGACGCTTCCACCTCAACGAGGACAACTACATTAGGCTGGGCAAAAAGAACCGCGTGACGGCCAACGTAGACCTGCTGGCCGACGACGGGACGGGACTGAAGCTCTACTCGGCCGACAACTTCGACGCGCTGCAGGATCTCACCGTGAGCATCAACCACCTGAACTTGGGCGAGCTCATGACGGTGCTGCCGTACATGCCACGCATCACGGGCTACCTCCACGGCGATGCCCACCTCATCCAAACGACGGAGCACCTGAGCGTCTCGACCGACATGACCGTGGACGAACTCACCTACGAGGGCGCCGTGCTCGGACAGATAGGCCTCGAAGGCGCCTACCTGCCTAATGCCGACGGCAGCCATTACGTCGACGGCAACCTCCTACACATGGGCCTGCCCGTAGCGACCTTCAACGGCACCTACACGCCGAAGGGCGACACCGGACTGCTGGACATCGACGCCACGCTGGATCGCCTGCCCTTCGCGCTGGCCAACGGCTTCTTCCCCGACGGCGTGGCGACGCTCAGCGGCGTAGCGATAGGCGACGTTCACGTCGGCGGCACGACGGCTCAGCCGAGCGTGGACGGAGCCGTAGTGACCAACGACCTGCGCGTTACCTCGGCGCCCTACAGCCTCAGCCTGCGCGTGGCCGACGACACGCTACGCTTCGACAACAGCCACCTGAAGATGTCCGACATACGCATCTACTCCACAGGACGCAACCCGCTCACCGTCAACGCCGACATCAACTTCGCCAACACCGACAAGATACGCGTCGACGCCACCATGACGGCCAACAACTACGAGCTCATCAACGCCAAAAAGACTTCGCAGGCCGTGGCCTACGGCAAAGTTTACGTGGACCTCAACACGATGGTGCGCGGCACGCTCGACGACCTGCGCATGTACGGACGCCTGAAGGTGCTGGGCTCGACCGACATGACCTACGTGCTCACCGACTCGCCGCTGACCGTCGAGGACCAGCTGGCCGATCTCGTGGAGTTCGTGGACTTCACCGACACGGTGACCGTGGTGGAGCCCGAGCGCGACCGCCCGCAGAACCTGAACATCACCATGAACGTCAGCATCGACGACGCTGCGCAGGTCCACTGCCTGCTCAGCACCGACGGCTCGAGCTACGTCGACCTCGAGGGCGGCGGTGACCTGATGCTGACCTACTCGCCCGAGAAGGACATGCAGCTCAACGGACGCTACACCATCAACAGCGGCACCATCAAGTACACGATGATGGTCATCCCGCTGAAGGAGTTCACCATCAAGAGCGGTAGCTACGCCGAGTTCCGAGGCCCCATCATGAATCCGACGCTCAACCTGAGCGCCACCGAGCGCCTACGCACCACCATCACCGAGAACCAACAACCGCGGTCGGTGAACTTCGACGTCGGCATGAACATCACACAGACGCTCGAGGACCTCGGACTGGAGTTCACCCTCGACGCGCCCGAGGACCTCAGCATACGCAACGAGCTGGCCTCGATGTCGGCCGAGCAGCGCGGACGCGTGGCGGTGACGATGCTGGCCACGGGCATGTACATCACCGACTCCAACAGCGCCTCGGGAGGCGGTTTCTCCACACAGAACGCCCTCAACGCCTTCCTCCAGAGCCAGATATCCAACATCACCAGCAAAGCTCTCAAGAGCGTGGACCTCTCCTTAGGCATGGAGCAAGGCACGAGCGCCACCGGCTCTACGACCACCGACTACAGTTTCCGCTTCGCCAAGCGCTTCTGGGGCAACCGCATCAGCGTCATCGTGGGCGGAAAGGTCAGCACCGGCGCCGACGCGCAGAACACGGGGCAGTCGCTCATCGACAACGTGAGCATCGAGTACCGCCTCGACCAGAGCGCCAGCCGCTACGTGAAGGTTTACTACGACAAGAACTACGAGTCGCTCCTCGAGAGCGAAGTCCTCGAGATGGGCGCCGGTCTCGTGCTCCGACGCAAGACCACGCGCCTCGGCGACTTGTTCCTGTTCAAGAGGAAAAATGAAAAGTGAAAAATGAAAAATGAAAAGTGAAAAGTGAAGAGTGAAAAATGAAAAGTGAAAAGTGAAAAGTGAAAAATGAAAAGTGAAAAATGAAAAATAGAAGTTTACATAGCTGTGTGCAGAGATTGCGTCGTTCGGGTATCGCAAGTACCCGAAGTATTCTTTATTTTTCACTTTTCACTCTTTCATTCTTTATTTTCCTTTCCTGCTCCACGACCGAGAACCTGCCCGAGGGCGACGTCCTCTACACGGGCATCTCGGAGATAGCCTACGGGCGCAAGGCCAAGAGCAAGAGCGCTGCAGCCAGCGGCAAGGACTCCACGGGCGTCATCACCGCCATGGCCAAGGCCTACAACACGGTCGAAGAGCTACTCTCGGGCAACGTCCGTGCCGAGGACCTGCGTGCGCTGCTCAGCAAGAACGACAGCCTCAGCCGCGAGCAGCGCGACTCCATCGCCCGCTGCGCTGCCGTGCTCGAACAGGCCACCGATGCTGTGCGCGAAGAGGTCGACGCAGCCCTCGCCTACCCGCCTAACAACAGCGTCTTCGGCAGCTCGTCGGCACGATGGCCGCTGCCCATAGGTCTCTGGTTCTACAACGGATTCGTGGGCGCCGACGGAGGCTTCGGCAAGTGGATGTTCAACAGTTTCGCCTCGACACCTCACACCATCGCCACCGCCAACCCGCAGCTGCGCTCGCAGGTGGCACGCAACACGCTGCGCAACTTCGGCTTCTTCCGCGGACGCGTCGACTACGAGGTCCAACCCAACGACCGCAACCCTCGCAAGGCCAAGATAGGCTACTCGGTCTACCCCGGCCCGCTCTTCCGCTTCGGCACAATCGAATACCAGTACTTCGACGCCATCACCGACAGCATCATACGCGCCACGGCCGACAAGAGCCTGCTGCATAGCGGCGATGCCTTCAACGTGCCCAACCTCGACGCCGAACGGAAGCGACTCAGCGCTCTCTTCCGCAACAACGGCTTCTTCTATTTCAGACCCGAACTCATCACGTATCGGGCCGATACGCTGCAGACGCCTTTCACCGCGCACCTGCAGATACGACCGCGCCCCGACCTGCCGCCGCAGATTCGCAACCGCTACAAGATGGGCGAGACCACCATCACCATCATGCCTTACGACGACTACCGTGTCACCGACAGCCTGGCGCTGAACGAGTTCAAATACCGCTGGAGCGGAGGCACGAAGAAACCGCCGCTGCGCTTCGGCGCCATCCGCCACTACCTCTTCTACCGACAGGGCTCACCCTATCGCGCCGACCTCCACGAACTCATCCAAGAGAAACTGTCGGGAATGGGCGTTTTCTCGAATATCCAGATGAGCTACGCCCCGCACGACACCACCGACACGTGCTCGACACTCGACGTCAACATCTTCGGCATCCTCGACAAACCCTACGACAGCGAACTCGAGGCGAAGGTAACCAACAAGAGCAACGGCCTGCTGGGACCCGGCATCTCGTGGGGCATGAGCAAGCGCAACGCCTTCCGTGGCGCCGAGCAGCTCTCGTTCAAGGTCCACGGCAGCTATGAATGGCAGACGGGTGCCTCGGCCACCGAAGGCCACAACGGGCTCCTCAACTCCTTCGAGCTGGGCGCTACAGCAGGGCTCGTCTACCCGCGTCTGCGCTTCTTCAACCTGCCGTTCGTCAGGCAGATGGGCCGACGGGCCGAAGCCACGACAGCCTACAAACTGGACGTCGACTGGATGAACCGCGCAGGCTTCTTCCAACTGCTCAACTTCAGCGGACGCCTCAGCTATACCTACTGGAACCTGCGCCACCGCCGCCTGCGCCACGAGCTCACGCCCGCACGCCTCGACTATACCATGTTGACGCACCGCTCGCACCGCTTCGACTCGCTCATGACCGCCAACCCTGCGCTCTACATCAGTATGCGCAATCAGCTGGTGCCGTCGATGGCCTACACGCTCACCTACTCGACCCTGCGCCCAGGCACCATCGCTACGGCCAACACCCACTCGCGCACCGTCATCCTCGGTGCCAAGCAGGCGGGACATATCGTCAACGGCATCTACGCCCTAGCCGGACACGAACGCAAGGAGCGCAACAAGAAACTGCTCGGCGTGCCCTACGCGCAATTCCTCAAGCTCTCGGCCGAATGGAGAGAGACGTTCCCCGTGACGCTGCACTCACGCATCGCTGCCCGAGCCTACCTCGGCGCCGTATGGAGCTACGGCAACTCGACCATGGCACCTTATGCCGATCTCTTCAACGTGGGCGGCGCCAACAGCATCCGAGCCTTCGGCGTACGCACGCTGGGTCCCGGCCGCTACCATCCCGCGACGTCGGGCTGGAGCTATGTCGACCAGGTCGGAAACCTCAAACTGGAGGCTAACGTAGAATACCGGTTCCCTCTCGTGGGGTCCCTCGAAGGAGCCGTCTTCCTCGATGCGGGTAACGTCTGGCTCATGCAGCCCGACGCGAATCGCCCGGGGGCCGCCATCGATGCCAGCGAGTTCCTCAATGACATCGCCCTCGGCACAGGCGTCGGCTTCCGCTACGACCTCGACTTCCTCGTCCTGCGCTTCGACATCGGCGTCGGCCTCCACGCCCCTTACGACACCGGGAAAACGGGTTATTACAACATGCCACGCTTCCGCGACTCACTCGGCTTCCATATCGCCGTCGGATATCCGTTCTAATGGATGCTCGGCCTTGCGATGCTTTAATGCGCGAAGTGAGTCTGAGGAAGGGATTGCGCTCACGCAAGCGCTCGTCCCTTTGGGACGCTTGATTCTTCAAGAAATCGAGCAGAATCTAAAACAAAATCTAACATAATTCCACCCTTGACAGGTAACTTTTCCCTCCCTACCGCTCGGCGCTCTGCGACGCTTAACACTTCAAGATGGGAGTGGTCGGGGGTGGGTCTTTAACCTTCACCCCATCAGTTATCCCCCCACGGGGGGCTGGGAGGGGGCTTTAACCCAAAATGAAACATCTTCTTATACTTGCCTTCATCTTCGGTCTGCCGAGCCTGACCTTCAGTCAGGTAGCGCCTTACACGCATTCCCGTATCTTCTGGGACACGACCACGCGCCACACGGTCTTCGCCAGCGGAGGCTACGCCCGCATCATCCAGCTGCAGGACGGACGCCTGATGGCCGTCTGCGAGAGCGGAGGCATACAGATTGCCTTCAGCAGCAACGGCGGCAGCTCATGGAGCGGACAAAAGAGGATTGTCAACAACTCTAACAACACGCCTAACTGCGTCCCCGACCTCGTCCAACTGCACGACGGCACAATCGTAGTCGGTTACAACCCGCGTCCCTCAGAGCCTTACACCGAGGACCGCCGCTTTGGCATCCGCGTGAAGCGCTCCACCGACAACGGCCGCACGTGGAGCGATGAAATCTTCGTCAATGATGCCAGCTATACGTTCCATGATGGCTGCTGGGAACCGTCGTTCCTGGAACTGCCCTCGGGCGAACTCCAACTCTATTTTGCCGACGAAGGGCCGTACACCAACAACGGGGACCAACAGATATCGCTTTGTCGGTCCTTCGACGGCGGGCAGACCTGGACAAAGGCCCAGAAAATCAGCTATCGCAGCGGCTTCCGCGACGGCATGCCCGTGCCCGTGCTGCTGAAGGACGAGTCCGAGATTGTCGTCGCCATCGAGGACAATGGCTGGGGCTATGGCGATTTCTTCCCCACCACCGTGAGGACGACCCTCGACAACAACTGGCAGAACTATTGGGTGGATGCCTCCGACAAGAACCGCGAACGAGCGCTCAACCTCTCCTACTGCCCTTTGGCCACAGGCGGAGCACCCTATCTGCGTGTGCTGCCTTGGGGCGAGACGGTCCTCAGCCATCAATCGCCCTACGAGAACAACGGGAAGATACAGATGCGCGTGGTCGTAGGCAATGAGCAAGCCCGCGACTTCAGAGGCGTCACGACGCCTTTCGGCCAAGGCCCTGACAACCCTCAAGGCCTATGGAACTCGCTCGCCGTCATCGACACGGGCGTGGTCGTGGCCGTCTCAGGCATCAATGGTAAAATAGAGATGATAAAAGGCTATCCCACGCGCCTGCTGCAAGCCCCCTTCGCCCACCCCACCATCGATGGTCGACTGACCAAAGGCGAAGGCTACTTCTTCGAAGACGGGTCTCAGATTAAGTTAGGAACGCAGACGGGCACGCGCGTAATTGCGGATTATGCCTTCGACATGGATTCGCTCTATTTCGTCGCCCGCGTCTTCGACAACACACGGGTCACGGCCGACACGCCCGACGCCGTCACCCTCTTCGTCGACGTCGACGGCAGCAGCTCGATGCAGCCACAAGAGAGCAGCTATCAAATCGTGCTCCCGGTCACGGGCTCCCATCAGGTCTACAGAGGACAGAGCCAACGCTGGACGCGAATCGACGACGATGCCTTTGCTATGAGATGCGCAGCCCTCGCCTATCCGACCAGCTACATCGTCGAAGCGGCCATCGCATGGACTGCCCTCGGCAAGAGAAGCGCACCCGTCGGTCAGCGAATGGTCACTGCCGTCCAAGTGACGGACAACCGCAACGGCACGGTTCTCACGGAGTCCATTCCCGATGTCAAGACGAATCGCACGCGCACGTGGATGGAGTTCCGCCTCTGCGCTCTGCCCGACGGCATCAAGACGGTGCAGAAGGAGTCCGCCTCAACATCCCTTTCCCAAGCTGCACCAACCTGCGCTTACGACCTCGCAGGACGATTAGTCAGCCCGTCCGCGCGGGGCCTCGTCATCCTCTGCCGCCCCGATGGCCACAAGCAGAAGGTCATCCGATAAAGCACACTCGTCATTCATCACTCGTCATTCGTCATTCATCATTCGTCATTCGTCATTCGTCATTAATCACTAATCATGCGTCTCTCCTTAGCAGCTATTGCGGCAGCCGCCGCATCCTCAGCCTCAGCGGCCACACCCCCGCCTAATATCGTCCTCATCCTGGCCGACGACCTCGGCTTCGGGGACGTGAGTGCCTACGGGCAAACGACTATTCAGACACCGAACATCGACCGCCTGGCTCGCGGCGGCGTCTGCTTCACCGACGGCCACGCCACCTCGGCCACGTCCACGCCGAGTCGCTACGGCCTGTTCACGGGTATGTATCCGTGGCGCAACGAAGACGCTCATATTCTACCCGGCGACGCGCCACTCATCATCAATCCCCAGCAGTTCACCCTCCCCCGCATGCTCCAGCAGGCTGGCTACACGACAGCCGCCATCGGCAAGTGGCATCTCGGCATGGGCGTAGGCCGAATCAACTGGAATGACCTCATCACTCCTGGCGCACGCGAGATTGGATTCGACTATTCGTGCATCATCGCAGCCACCGTCGACCGCGTGCCTACGGTCTACGTCGAGAACGGACGCGTGGTCGGACTCGACCCTTCAGACCCTATCGAAGTGGACTACAACCACAACTTCCCCGGCGAACCGACGGCCCTCAACAACCCCGAACTCGTCACGCTGCCTTGGTCGCACGGCCACAACAACAGCGTCATCAACGGCATCGGGCGCATCGGCTTCATGAAAGGTGGACATGCCGCACGCTGGAAGGACGACGAGATGGCGCAGTATTTCCTCGACCGCTGCACCGCCTTCATCGATGAGAACCGCCAGCGCCCGTTCTTCCTCTACTACGGCCTTCATGAGCCTCACGTCCCCCGCGTCCCTGACGCACGTTTTGTTGGAAGTACGCCCCTCGGTCCGCGTGGCGATGTCATTGTCGAAGCCGACTGGTGCGTGGGACAGCTCGTCGATAAACTCGAGCGCGAAGGGCTGCTCGACAACACGCTCATCATCTTCTCGTCAGACAACGGACCCGTCCTCGACGACGGCTACAAGGACGGAGCCCGCGAGTCGGCGTCCCTTCACGACCCCAAGGGTGGCCTGCGCGGAGGCAAGTACAGCCTGTTCGACGCGGGCACACGCGTGCCGTTCTTCGTCTATTGGCGCGGC
>CADCOX010000079.1 GCA_902803195.1 uncultured Bacteroidales bacterium | reverse complement strand
TGCTTGACGATGCGCTTGTAGCGCGGCAGGTCCTGAGCGGGCGTGAGCGCTGGCACGAGCAGCAGGGCCAGCAGGAGCAAGAAATGGTTTCTCTTCATGACTACCGATATTTTGAAGTTCATATTGATGAATCGGCAACGTAAGTCCGAGGTCTGAGCTACTATCCGAGAGCGTCTATCAACGCTTGCAACCGCTGGAAGAAGAGCCCGATATGATAGCCGTCTACGAAGCGATGGTTGACCGTCACGGTGACATTCAGCAGCCATCGGCCACCGCGCTGCTGATAGCGCCCCCAGTTGATACGGGGAATGGCGTCGTCGGCGCTGTCGAGACCGGGATTCGTAATTGCGGTGGCGTCCAGCGTCGGGGCACAGGAGTAATAGACGACATTCTGCAAGGGGGCCATGCCTGCGAAAAGCGTTGTCTGCTCAGCGATGGCAAGCGAAGTGGCTACGACGTACTCATGCAACGAGCCCTCGAAGGGCGCCGTGTAGAAATGGAACACCTGCTCATCAGGTCGCTTGTGGGTGAAATTGGTGTGGATGCGGTCGTAGACGACAGGCTTGCCGTCCTTGATGCGCATACGGAAGGCTTCCAGCCCGTTCTGCGCCTGCGTGGCCAGGTAAATGAGCGAGAGGTAGAACGAGAGTCGGTGCTGCCGCTTATACTCCAGCAGTCGCGTCACGTCGATATACGCGGCCACGGCATAATGCGGTGTTCTCAAGCGCGAGAAGTGCTCGTAGATCTCTCGTCGCTCCCAGTTCTGAAGGTCTATCGGATGGTAAGTTTGCATAGCATTGTACGGAAAGGCTTGACGTTCTTATCGGCAAGTTCTTCCCTTGATTTCGCTGCAAAAGTATCATATTTTGCCGATAGCGACAAGAAAATGGGAAATTATTTCTTCCCTGCGGCTGTTGAACTTATCAATTCAGGACGAATAACAAATCAGGAGGAATGACGAATGACGAATCTCGCTGCGCTCGAAATGACGAATAAGAGTTACTTTCCAATTCTGAAAGTAACTCTTATTCGTCATTTGTCATTCGTCATTTGTCATTCGTCATTTGTCATTCGTCATTCCGAGCGAAGCGAGATTATTCACTCTTCACCCTTCAGCTGCTTGAGCAACCGAACTAAATCATCGAGCTGGCGGGCATCAACCTTGATGTCCAGCAGACGACCTTCGCGGTCGAAGAGCTTGTAGGTGGGGAAGGAGTGAACATTGAGGTAGCGCTCGATGGCGGCTTGTTGTTCAGGTGGCAGGTTGTAGTGGGCCACGTTGTCGCCGGTCACCTCGTACATCTTGATGACATTCTCCCACGACTCCTGCGGGCTGTTGTTGGCCAGATAGAGGAATTCAATGTCGAAGTCCTTCAGGCGGGCATACTCCTCGGCGGAGTGGCTGAGAGCTTCCTTACAGGGTCCGCACCAAGTGCCCCAGACGTCGAGCAGCACGAACTTGCCTTTGTAGGGTTCGAGGATCTTCTGCAGCAGGGCCTCGCCTTCGCTGATGCCTGCAAGGCTGTCTGACGACTTGAGCACCAGCCTGTCAAGCTCGCGGTTCTCGATGGCGATGTAGTGGTCGTTCTGCCGTTCGACCATCGCGATGCAGGTGGGATTAGCGACCATCGCTCTCAGCGTGTCGAGGACTTCTGCGGACAGCGACGCGCGGTTCTGGTCGAGTTCTTGAACCACCGTCTGTGTGAGGCGCATATCCTTGATGAACGGGTCGGCGCCCAACGAGTCCAGCACCGACTGCCAAGTCTTCAGTCGAGCTAAGAGATACTTCTCATTGAAGAGACGGGTGGCCTTGGGGCCATTGAGAATTTTAGTCATCCCTGCATTCAGTTCGGCATTTCCGGCATTGAATTCATCGGCCAGCCGCTGCTTCTCTTCCATCGTAGTTGCCTGAAGAATGGCCTCATTAACCTCTTTTACCCAATCCTTCCATCGGTTGACCAAAGCCCGTTCCTCGTCATTCGATACAAGTTCCTGAACGTACTCGGTCGGATTCCACGTGAACGGGCGGGCGTGCGCACTTTTGGCATCATCCAGATAATCGCGCAGGAAGCCGCAGAGGTCGCGATGCAGGGTGTAGGGTCGCTCCATCTGCGTCCAGAACGTGTCGTAGGCATAGCGGCGGGCACTTTCGGGGAATTGAAAATCCTTGCTGTTGAAGCGTGCCTGACCGAAAACCCCGGCCTGCTGGCTGAACGTGTTGCCTCGCCGATACAGTCGGAAGCGGGTGGAGAGCGAGGGATGCGTTTCGCAGAGGTCGTCAATGGAGGCGTACTGAGCCTTGAGCAGGCTATCTACCGACGCGATATACTGGTCGAAATCGCCACCCTCAGCCATGCGCAGAGACTCCCAGTCGAGCGGGTACTTGAAGAGCTCGTTCTGCAGGCGGGCGTCGTCGCCCATGACGAAGCGGCGGCCCTCCTTGAAGTCGTAGAGCAGGAAGTAGGTCTTGCCAGGCTCGAACATGGTACGGAGGAAGCAGTGCTTCCAGTCGCCAAAGAACTCAGTGCTGTTCAGGACGGGGATCTTCACCATGAAGCGTCCCAAGGAGTCCAAGTCGGCATAGGCGCTCTCCTGCTTGTCCGTGAGGAAGTCTTCGTAGCCGAACTCGAAGGTCTGCTTATTCCCCCACTTTTCGGGGAAATCCTTTATCCAACCGACTACCGTCACGGTGTCTGTCGCGTAGCCTGTATCCACGAAGTCTGTGCGGGTGTCCTTAGTCGGATAGTCGGGCAGGAAGCGACTGGTGATCATGCTATACGCGGCCTGATGACCACCAATCTGTATCGCGCGCGTACCTTTTTTATTCTTCCCGACTTTGACGTGGAGTTCTTCGCCAGCAGTGCTCATGACGATGTCGGCCTCGCCCGTCTTCGGGTTCACGTCGCATCGTTTGTATGTCCAGAACCGGCAGTCGTAGATAACGCAATCCTCAAAGAAAGCAATCTTCCAATCGCCATTCTCGTCGCGCCAATACGAGGGGAACAGCTGCTTCCAGCGTTCTTCTACGGGCTTGATACCCTTGATTTGGAAAGCACGTTCGCCATCGCCCTCGATGAAGTCGAACGAGCGGGTGCCCTGCGGCAACGGCTGGAAATGAAAGACGATGTCGCAACGACCGTCACGACTCGTATGGACGTACTTGTCAAGTTCTATCCCGTCGGCGGACTTCAGGGCATAACGCAGGTAACCTGCCTTCAGGTAGGTGCCACTGACGAACTGGAACGGATATTCCGACCGCAGCATCACGGTGGCGTACACCACCGTCTCGTCCTCCTTCAGTTCCACCTTCGTCACGTCAATGGCCAGGTTGAAGTAGCCGTCGCCAAAGACGTTTCCGTACTCGGTCGTGGGATGCTCCCACACTTGTACCTTATCTCGTGCCTGCCCTGCCATAGTGGCAAGGGCAAGTAATGCGGTAATGATGGTTGTTTTGTTCATGTTCGTTCCATGTTTTTTAGGAAATACATCCTATGAGATGGCAATGTGTTCACTCCACACGGGTGATCTGAAAGTCGGTGGCGGAGAACCACTGGCCGAGCCAGGTCTTTCCCGTGAAAGCGTCGTCGGAGGTGAGGCCATAGCGGATGACGGTGGGAGCGGCGACTTGGATGGCGAAGGTGATGCGGTTCCAGCCGTAGCCTTTGTGGTTGTTGACCTCAACCAATTCGCATTGCTGATTGCCGTAAGCGACAGAGTCAGAGGGAATAGGAACGTCCTTATGGTAATGGACGAACTTGTCGGCCTCTACCCAGATGTCGCCTCCCGTGTTGCCTGTAGCAGGAATCTCCTTGAACTGAGGCTGCTGGCCGCCTACGATGACGTAGATGCAAGCTCCGGTGCCGTCGGAACGAGCAGCACAAGTGAGGCGATAGGTGCCGGGCTGGAGGGTGTCAGTGCGTTCCACGCGGTAGCGCTGGCGGTGGTTGTCATCGTAGCAGTCGAGGTAGCGGACATCGCGGTCGCCAGAGAGGTGCTGTCCTGAGGTCGTGAAGCGGTCGTTGCAGCCTT
>CADCOX010000078.1 GCA_902803195.1 uncultured Bacteroidales bacterium | reverse complement strand
GAAGACGGGCCTGATATCGATTACTTCGGGATGTTCTCTTTTGACCGAATCTTCTCCATGTCCTTGACTGAAACCAAATTTCAGATAGATCCTGATTTCAATGCCGATGATTTCTTTGAAGAATGTTATGGTGTGCTGGTCAATGATGACACCCAACCCGAGAAGGTCCGGATTCGCGTCTATGGCTATGAACGCTATTACCTCAGAGATCTGAAGATTCATCACAGCCAAAGAGAACTCACCAACGGAGATGGCTATACCGACTTCGAGTTATTCTTGCGCCCTACGCCCGATTTTATCCAGCACCTGATAGGACTGGGCGAGCACGTGAAAGTTCTCTTCCCCGAATGGCTTGCCGAGCAAGTCGCTCAAATCCACTATCATGCCCTCATGCATTATGAGCAATAGAGGGTGATTATTCAGTGGACATCGAACTGCACCTACTTATTTATTTTGGAAGAACTCCTGCGGACCAGTAGTATAGAGATTGCCGAAGTTAGCGGAGTTCACGATATGGACATGCGACCCCAGAGTGTGCTGGGAGCAGAAGAGGTATAAGTCGCGGTAGGTTGTAGTAGGCGAGGCAGTTAGATGTGTAACGAGATTACGGCTGAAGCGGTCGCAGCGCCACACGCCGAGTTCAGAACTCCAATTGTCAGCAAACGACTGCTCGTAGATGCCGGCACTCGAAATAGCCAATACGCCTGGGATACCGACCAAAGGGGTGATGACGGCCTCTGAAAAACACGGTTCTGTGATGACGAGCATCTTACGATAGATGCCTTCGGACTGCATCTGGCTGATGGTCTGACGAAGAAGTTCGGCAGTCATGCCCTGACCATTATCTTCATAGCGCCATGCCAACTCGTCGGCACCATTGCTGGCACGATTATGTCCGTGCCCACTCCAGAAGAGGAGCACATTCTGCCCCGCATCCTTGGGAAGAACGACAGGTGTCTGGTCCGTCTTGACACCAAGCAGAATATTACTGATGTCATCAGGAAAGATGGCAGCATTGTCGTAGTCGATGCTACTGCCACCCATCAAGTCTTTACCGCCATCTTCGGCTCGGATGATTCCAGGCTCGGGATTCTTGGTGTCGAAGGCAAGTGCTTTGTCAATAATCAAGATGATATGGTCATCGTCGAATCCGTTCTTCTTGAGCATCTGATAAACGTTGAGTACATCGGCCTGATGGCGGTAGTTGTTCCATCCATGGCTGCCTTGTACCAGGACGGCATATCGACTTGAGAGAGGCGTATATGTGATGCTAACGTCTTTGTCCTCAGCCAATTTGGAAAAAGCTGCCTCTGGGTTTTCGACGAACCAGTTCCAGGCTGCCATTGCCTCCCCCGTTCGTCGGCTGCCATCGCTGCTCAGGTAATCCAGATGCATGAATTTGCCGTCTTTAATCTGCCAGTGGACGTAGGTGGAATGGACTGAAGACGTATAAGTCTCTTTGTCGAAACGGATGTCGCCCGAGGCACCTCTAAAGTCCATCAGCTGGCCTTGCTCCAGAGCGGAGAGATAAAGTTCCATCGATGTCTGATTCCATGCAGGACCGCTTATCTGCTGGGCCTGGGGTGTAGTAATGGCGATGACGGCAGCGTTGAAACGACGGTTTGAGGAGAGGCCTTGCTTTTCTTGATTCTCTAGATTCTCTAGATTCTCTAGATTTTCTAGATTATCTAGATTATCTATATGCTCAGCGTAGCTGGCAGCGAAAGCGGCTAACATCAACGCATCGTAGAACTTACATTCGGCGAAGGTTGGCTTAGCCCCAAACTTCACCTCATAACTTTTCTCGAATCCTGTTGTGGGGTCGGCATAAGGCGAGAATCCCTGATAGTACTGCAAAACATCAGTTCTTTTTTTCCCAAGTGCGTCGAGGCCCTCTTGCGTCAGGTTACTGAAAGCGAAATAGGTGCGCCCCCAGAACTCCAGTAACTGTTGCATCTCATCTTTCCCCTCCCCTTCCAACGGCTCGTCGGGGTCGAGATCCCACCACTCCATGCGCAAACGGGCTATATCGTAGAGTTGTTGTGTGGTCTCGACGACACAGAAACTGCCGATGTTGAAACTCCCGAAGGTGGGCAATTCGCTCAGCTCAGCCAAATAGTCCTTCATGCGGCGGCACAGGTCGGCATTGTCGGTATATTGGTCGTTGTGCGAGAAGGGAATTTCCATCTCTTGAGCCTGATAGGGTCCCCAGTCAAAGAACGTACGCCCGTAGCTGTCGGCAGGTGAGAACAGTGAAGCTGGCATGCTGGTATCCAGGTCATGCCCCAAGCTTTTGATATACGAGGCATACATGCTCAACAGCACCTCGCAGAAGGTGATGTCGGTTTCGGTGAGCGACCACAGGAACGGCTCTTTGTTGGCTACACCTGCCGAACCGACGGCGAAACGACGGATGACATCCTCGCTGGTGGCCGTCGGTGCGATGACCGGTTTGTGGGTCTGCTGACAGGCTGGGGCGAACGTAGCCACGGCATCATTGCCGAAAGGACCGATGACAGCCATCACATCGTCTCTGCCAGCCAGTGTCTCACCCAACTGGGCGAGGTCTTCCGTCAGTTCGTCATGCCACTCCAACTTCAGGCTGATGCACAGCGTGTCATGCAACTGTGCCTGATGAAGGTTGTCGAGAAACCATAGAGCCGTACGTTCAAACCGTGCTTTCGTGGCAGCATCGGCACTTGTCGGTGCCACCACGGCCACCGTTTTCTCCACCCAACGCCGCGACTGCTGATAGACGATGGTATCGTCCTCCTGCTTACAGCCTGTCAGTAACAACAACGACAAACAGATAGCAAATCGTAAATCCGTAAATCGTAAATTACCTTTCATGTTCTTCCTCCTTTCTCACGGCTTCTTCGTGCATCTCCTGTTTCATCTCTTCTGTCAAGCATGGAACTGTCGTTCCCTCGTATCCCGATGGCATCCAGATGATGAGTGGTGGAAAGTTTGGGTTCAAGATGACTTCCGTATACCCTTCTTTGAGTCCAATCGTCTGGTGCTTAGGCATTGCCCCGTCAGAGAACCACTGCCTGATACATCGAGCCAAGGCACGGTCGATATGCTTCACAATCGAGTATAAGGAGAAATAGCTGTCTAAATAGGCATCGATGCCTATAAAGTTCACCGACAAGCGCGTGTAGTAATTCAAGCGTGCGAACGTATTCGACGCTCCGCCACAAACGGGTACCAATTCGGTGATGCCATCGTTGTTCCACTTCCACAGCAGTCGCAGGGCCGTAGAGTCGGCAATGCTGAAACCGCTCTCGCCCCTTTCGTCAAGGTAAGACAACGCCAGATGGTTTTGCCTGGCTTGCTGTTCCGTCAGCAGTTTCAGGCCTGCCTCAAAGCCGTCGCTGTATCCCTGTAGGGCTTCCGTGACGGACGGCGTCTTTCGGTTGGCACCCAAGAGCATTACGCTGACCTGCTCCAAGGCCGCCACAATCCTGCCACCTTCATACATCGCGCCGTAGTAGGTGAGAAAAAGCGTTGAACCTTTCCCATCCAGCGGTTTGCGTGTCTCCAGGTAGAGCAGGTCTGCGTATGGGTTTGCCTCCAGTCGTTTGTTGTTCTTGCGAATGAAATCGTCATAGCTGGGAGAGGTCACGATAAACAGCCGGCGTACCGTGTCTTTGGCAGTCTCCATCTGCCGGAACATCAGCTCCAGATATTGCAAACCCTCTTCATGGGTCTGAGGCGACAATTGCATAGTGCGCAGCCCCATCTCCTGGGCGGCGCGTTCCACGCCCTCGTAGATCAGGTCGTTGTACGAATGGTCGCCCAGTGCATTGACATCATAGATGACTGTCACCAGCGGCGTAGCGCTCGCCGCCTCTTCGTTCGGATCGGGCAAGTAGATCGTGTCGCCCTCTTTCGTGCAACCCGCGGCTAACACTACTGCCGCTATGACAAGAAACTTCCGCATCTCTACTTATTATTTTGATAAGGATATATATACTAAGTAGATTATCACATTTAGTTTATATTGTAGACACTGAGTCACAGAGTCACAGAGATATGATTAAACCTCTGTGTCTCAGTGACTCTGTGTACTAAATAATCTGTCATTTAATTTTAATGAATTTCTTAAATGCCAAATGGTAAATGCCTCAGCGTGTCGTGCCGCTGGCGCCGTCGCTGCTGATGCCGGTGTTGATGTTCGGGTCTTCATCGCCGGCATTGCCACCCCAATCAATCGTTGTGTCGGAGATGATGCCGTCAGCGCTGATGGCCTTAGCCTCAAGCACGCGGGTGCTGATGCGCGTCAGGTACTGACCCAGGTAGTCGGGGCCGAGTTGCCCCTTCACCTCCTTCTTGTTGCCCACATACGGCTCGCCAAGCGTGGCGCCGTGCTGGTCGAGGACGGTGACAATCATCTGGGCCGAGGCCTCGATGATGTACTTCTCCTGCGAGGGTTCGCCCTTCAAGGCGGGCTGTACGCTGAAACCGGCTCTTGCGGGCAGCGAGGCGAAACTGACGGTCTTCGTCCAAGAGTCAGAGGTCACCGTCTCCTGCGCCTGCTTTCCGTTGCTGTCGATGTAATAGATGGTGACGCTTGCGGCATCGAGCAAGTCCTGACTCAACTGCACCTTATACTCGGCCTTGGCGCTTGTAGCTTTCAGTCCCTCAGGCTCGTCGTCGCTGCAAGAGGGAAGGCTGCCGAGGGCCAGCAAGCCCCCGAGCAGCACACTCATGATCTTCAGATTCCTCATTGTCGTTTATTTGTTAAGGATTTTACGTCCGTTCTTGATGATGATGCCCCTGGTATTCGCATTCACGCGGCGACCAGAGAGGTCGTAGACGCGCTCGCTGCCGTCGCTGTCGATGGTTCGCAGCTGCTCAATGCCGTCGACGCCCTCCAGCGCCATGCCAATGGCCGCGCGAGTGCCGCCCTGACGGCTCTGCAGCAGGTAGCAGCGGAAGGGAGGAATCGTGACGGCGCTATGGGTTTCGGTGTCCGTGAGTACGGGATGCCACTTCGCGTCGTCGTTCAGCACGTAGGCACCCAACTCGGCTGCCTCTGCGTTGTCGATGGCATCCAATGTACCACGCATCACGAAACCTGGCGACAGCTGCTGTCCACCATAGGTTGAGCCACCGCTTGCAGGCAGCACCACTTCACTCTTGACGTCCAGCGCGGCGTATTCATACTCGGCCAATACCAGGTAAGGTTGCATCGCCAGCATTTTTCCCGTATCCTGGGCAAAAACCAGTTCATTGTCGCTGCGGCCTGAGAGTCGGTACACCTTCGCTTCGTCGGGAACGTCGAGGCTGTAGGGCAGACAGACGGTATAGGGCACGTCGCTCCGTTCCAGTGTGCGCGTATTCTCTACGTTCTCTGCTGTGATGGCCATGGGCACGCAGTAGTCGGCATCGTCGTAGAGGCGGAAGGTCTTGGTACGGAAAACGCTGCCGTTCATTACCGCCACGTTCGTCTCGTCGGTCTCACCATACTGGGCGGGCATATAGCAGAGTGTGCGCTCTGTGAGTCCGATACGCTGCAGTCCACCATCCTTCAGGCTATTCATCAGGTCGAGCGTATCGCACAGCTGGAAGTCGACAAAACGTAGTTTCGTCGCCTTGCTGAAGGCCTCGTCGCCCACTGAGGTCAGTGTTACCGGCATGGCTATGCGCTCCAACTGTGTGAGGGGCTGCATGTCGGCGGTGAAGAGGGTGTCAACGAGTGTGTAACGCAGCGGCGTCAGGTCGGTGATATCGGCATGATCCTTGAACCATCCCTTCACGCTGGTCACGTCGGCCAGGTCGTCCTCGGTGGCGGCGGCATGGGCGGCAAAACTTACGAACGAGGCGTCGTCCTCAAATACGCCCTTCGAGATATTGTTGGTGCGCTGCCAACTGTTGCCAACGTAGGCGTTATCTTTAATATAATCGTTATAGAGCGACGGGCGCACATAGAAGGCATCGAACGTCGGATTGTAGTTGTTGCACAGGTTGCGCCACACGAAGTTGTCAGCGTCCAATTCAGGCTTTTTGTTCGCCAGCAGATACATGCGGGTGAGCGACACATCATCGTCGAAAGCGCTCCAGTTGAGGGTCTCGATGCTGTCGCCGATGACCACGGTCTCGAGTTTCTCGCACTGCATCATCGCACGCGAGCGGATCTCCTTCAGCGTCTTCGGAAGGATGAGCGTCTTGAGCTGATAACACTGCAGGAAGGCGTAGGCGGGGAGCACGTCCTTCACGTCCACTTGGTCTATGCGGGTCGTCAACTTGTCCTGAGCGAAGCGCCAGTTGCTCGGCTCCAGTCGGGCGTCGTAAAGGTCGATGTACTCCAACGCTCCTGCCAGGTTGGGCTTGTCGGTCCACGGGCAGTAGCCAGCCAGATAACGCATGACGGCGAGATCCTGTCCGGAGATAGGACCGTTGACCTTCAGTTTGGTGATATGATTGTAGTCGCCCTCGACACCCACGACTCTGAAGTTATTTGCGCTTTCCTCTCGGCCTCTTTCGGCATTGGAGGCGCCATCATTATTGCCATGTACGGTGAGGCCGAGTGCAGCCCCCAGTGTGTTGGGGCTAGTGAGCGTCACCTCGATGACGTCGTCGATGTTGATCTCGCTGCCCACGATGTGGTCGGCGTACTCGGGCCAAGCTTCGCGATAACGTTTGGTGTGGGTCTTGGGCACATAGATTCGGAAGTCGGAGGGCAGGTCGCGGAAGGCTCCCTTCTCCAGCGAGGGCACGCTGTCGGCACTGATGGTG
>CADCOX010000077.1 GCA_902803195.1 uncultured Bacteroidales bacterium | reverse complement strand
AGCAATCGCTGAAGCCGACAGCATCGCGTTGGTCAAGCGTCGTATTGCCAAGAAGCCTCAGAAGCAATATGAGATGAAATCGGTGGCCGGCACCGTTACGGACGCTGCCACAGGTGCTCCTATGGGAGGCGTCCGCGTTCAAGCGCTGCAACTCCCGAAGTATTCAACACTGACCGACGAGGATGGCACCTACAAATTCGAAGTGCCTGTGTTCTGCCAAGCGGTTGTGATCAACGCCCCAGGCTATAACATCCTACAGATGGCCATCAAGGGTGAGGCTGGTCAAGATGCCAAGCTACTGAGCAGTCAGTTCAGCAGCTACTATACCGATGGCACCAACATCACATCCTCGCGCAAAGTATTGCTCGATCAGACCAGTTCCATCAGCATCGAAAATGAGATGCAAAACCTTTTGGAAGGTGACCTGCACTCTTCGAGCCGCAGCGCTCTGCTCGGCCAAGGTGCCTATTTCACCCTCCGAGGTATCAACTCCCTGAATGCCACCGCTCAGCCCTTGTTCATCATCGATGGAAACATGATTGACATCCAGGAGGAACGTACAAGCCTCCATCAGGGCTACTATAACAATGTCCTCGCTGGCTTAGACCCCGAGAATGTGGAGAGCATCGAAGTCATCAAGAACGGAACAGCCCTCTATGGTGCCAAAGGTGCTAATGGCGTCGTCATCATCAATACCAAGCGCGGCCATAGCATGGCCACGAAAATCAACGTGCGCATCTATGGCGGCGTGGAACTGGCTCCCAGCCGAGTCAAGATGATGGATGGCAGTGCCTATCGCAACTACCTGAGCGAACTGGCCGGTACGGTGAAAGACGTACGCGAGTCCACCAGTGGCAACCTCAGCCAGTATGCCTTCCTCAATGAGGCTCCAGAGAGCAGCAACTACTACCGCAGCGTATTCCACAACAACACCGACTGGCAGAAAGACATGTACCACACAGCTTTCACACAAAACTATAAGGTGAGCGTTGAAGGTGGTGATGATATTGGTATGTACGACCTCTCGCTCGGTTACACCAAGGGCGACGCTACCCTCAAGGGCAACGACTTCAGCCGTCTGAACCTCCGTTTCAACACCGACATCAAGGTGTTCGAGAAGGTACATGCCGGCCTCGACATCGCCTACAACCAGACCAGCTATAATGTCCTCGACAATGGTTGGAGCGAGAACTACGACATGCAGAACATAGGTTCTACTAATGTCCTCGGTATCCTGCAAGCACCGTTTATCTCGCCCTACGCCTACTATCACGACGAGAACACTGGCCGCCTCGAGCTTTCTAAGGAGTACGCTGGTAAGTATGCTTCGACCAGTTCTGTCGGACAGTGGGTCAAAAACCCCTTCGCCTTCCCTCATGGTCTCGACTACGACATCAATGAGTGCCTGCGCAATCCTTATTGGATCATCCAGAATGGTAAGGGCAAGAACAAGAACTACGCTGAGTTGACGCAGATTAACCTCAATTTCTCCCCGAGGTATCAGATTACCAAGCAGCTTGCCATCAGCGACCGCTTCGGCTATCGCCTCGACCGTAACAACGAGAAGTACTTCCTTCCCATCAACGGTACGACACCTTACTTCCTCACCGACCTCGGCGAGATCTCATCCGTGCTGAAGTCACAGTTCACCAAGGAGACCACCATCAACAACGACCTCCGTGTTGAGTGGGGCAACAACTACGGTGCCCACACCATCAACGTATTTGGCGGCTGGCGCTACAACAACTACAGCTACAGCTATTCTTACATGCGTGGTTACAACAACGAGAACGACAAACTGCCCAACATCTCCAAGAACATGCAGTATGTCAACTATGGTGGTACCAAGGACAACTGGATCGACATGTCCTACTACCTCAATGCCGACTACAACTACCAGAACAAGTATTTCGCTCAGCTCATCGTCTCCAGCCAAGCCAGCAGCCGTTTTGGCCACGACACGAAGGACGGCTTACACCTCGGTGGCGTCAGCTGGGGCTTCTTCCCTAGCCTGCAACTCGGTTGGGTCATCAGCAACGAGAATTGGTTCAAGACATTCCGCGGCATCAACTACTTGAAGCTCACGGCTGGTTTCGACCAGAGTGGTAACGACGGTATCGACTACTACGCCGCTCGCACCTACTGGGAGAGCCAGCAGCATACCGAGAACACCATCGGTCTCGTCTTGAAGAATATCGAGAACACCGGCATCCAGTGGGAGACCACGACGCGCTACAATGTCGGCCTCGAAGGTTCATTCCTCAACAATCGCCTTAATGCCGGTATCGAACTCTTCTGGGGCAAGACTGACAATCTGCTCACAATGAAGGATCTCGATTTCCTCTCGGGTCTCGGCAAATACTGGACTAACGATGGTCAGTTAAAGAATCGCGGTTTCGAGTTCCACACAGCAGCGGCCCTCGTCAACCAGAAGGACTGGAAGTGGGAAGTCGGTGCCAGCATCGGTCACTACAACAACAAGATTACTAAGCTACCTGAGAGCGACCGAATCGTGCTTCGCAACAGTGCAACAGGTGCTATCGATAAGGTCATCAACGGCCACACCGTCGGCATCTATGGGCACGACAACATCCTCACGGCCGTAGGTTACGCAGCAGGTACTTTCTATGGTTGGCAGACGAACGGTGTCCTCGCTGACGATGCCGAAGCCCGCGCTGCTGGCAATAATGACTACCTGAAGTACCCCACCGGACTGAAGGAGCGCCCCTACAGCAACTTCCAGGCTGGCGACGTTCGTTTCGTCGACCAGAACGGAGATGGCATCATCGATGACAACGATAAGGTAGCAATTGGCAACCCCAATCCCGACATCTACGGAAACATCTTCACCAACCTCACTTGGAAGAACCTGCGCCTCGACGTGAACTTCAAATATTCACTCGGTAACGATGTATACAACTACCAGCGTTCCATTATTGAAGGTTGCAATACGACCTACAACCAAACGACGGCTGTACAAAATCGCTGGACCTATGAAGGTCAGCGCACCGACATCCCCAAGGTCTGCTACATCGACAACGAAGACTGGCGCAACAACGAGCGTATGTCCGACCGTTGGATTGAGGATGGAAGCTACCTCAAGCTTAAGAATGTTCGCCTCACCTATGTCGTTCCCGTGCATTCCGACTGGTTGCAGGGACTCCGAATCTGGGGTGAAGCCAACAATGTGTTCATCATCACCCGCTACCTCGGCATCGATCCCGAGACCAGTGCTCGCAACAGCGCCCTCTACCAGGGTATTGATACGGGTCTGCTCTCCACTGGCCGCAACTTCAACCTGGGTGTTTCCATCAATCTCTAATACGATATCATGATGAAAAAGAATATCATTGCATCTATTTTCCTTGCATTGGCCCTCAGCATGGGGTTCTCCTCATGCGAGGACATGCTCACAGGTGATATGGATCGCCACATCGAAATCGACGAGCTGGCACAAGATACCCTCTACAGCTATTGGGGTATTCTGCGTAGCCTGCAGCACGTTGCCGAGCGCTATGTCCTACTGGGCGAGTGCCGCGGTGACATGGTCGAAGGCACTGAATATGTGAGTGACTCCATCAGCGCCATTCTTGACTTCGGCTTGTCGGGCGATGCAACCGATGGTTCCAACCGCTACTTAAAGGCAGCCGACTTCTACCACATCATCAACTCTTGCAACGCCTACATTCTTCGTTGCGACACGGCTAAGGTATCTGGCCTCAACCGTTCGCTTATGTTGAGCGAATACTCCCAGGTTGTCAGCATTCGCGCATGGGCCTACCTGCAACTGGTACTTACCTACGGGCGTGTACCTTATTTTGAGAAGCCCATGCTCTCCACTGCCGACATGGAAGAATTCCGCAAGGCTGAGAGTTATGTCGATGCTAATTCACTTGCCACGAGTGGCGTAGCTCAGAAGGTCGACGAGGTTCGCTACATCCCCAGTCTGTACGCAGGCGACAGCATCCGTGTCATCCCCTACCCCGACTATTACAGCTATGGTAGCACCCGCACCATCGCCTCCGCTTCGCAATGCATCTTCCCACAGGACCTCGTTCTGGGTGATATGTTCCTGCTGCGCGCTCAGGGCGAAGGCTCTGAAGCAGACTACCGTATGGCTGCTCAGTACTATTACAATTTCCTCAATTCCAACAAGGGTGGCCCACTGCTTCCCAATACCCTTACAGGTAGAATGGAAAAATGGAGAATGACTGAGCAGTATCAGTACGCGGGCGGTACAGGATGGGTTAATATGTTCGCCAACAATACCGCTGCAACCAGCTTGGACGCTGAACTTGTTACAATCATCCCCAGCAACACCAACAAGCTGTGGGGCGAAGTGTTGCGTGGCGTGAACGAGATGTTCGGTTTTGATGCCACCATCCGTGTCAACACGTCAGCTGCCGATACTGTGACTACCGCTTCTGTCAGCCTCAAGACCAACTTTGAGCATCAACTTGATGCATCCAAAGCTTATACAGCCCTCAACAAGAATCAGAACTACGAGTGCTATATCGGTCCCGATGGCAGCGAGCTTTGCACGGTATTCACCGGTGCTGGCGACGCACGCTTCTGGATGGCTACTGAAACCTACACCGACTATGAGAAAGGTGCTCAAGACGAGGTTCGCTTCGTCATCAAGCAGAATCCGGGCGGCGGTTTCACCACTACCTATCCCGTCATCTACCGCAAGGCTAGCGTCTGGTTGCGTTTCGCTGAGGCTCTAAATGGCGCAGGCTTCCCAGGTTTCGCATTCGCCATTCTCCGTCATGGCCTCATCGGTACAGGTGCATGGGTGCCCACAGAGGAGGCCGACTATCCCTTCAACACCTTCAAGTACTATGATCCCACTCTCGTAGAAGATGTTGAGGAAACCGACACAACATTCTATGACAACTACGACAACTTCCTTGCAAGCCTCTCTGCCGGTCTCGACACTTTGGAAACCCACGAAGATTCTGTCGCTTTCATCAACGCGCACACAGCACGCGTGGGCATAACACGTTCTCAGCAAACAGCAGGTGGTCTTGTCGTCTGCGACTATATTGCTCGTCGTGAGATGGAGAAAGCTAAGAATGCTGGATTCCTCAACTTCGCTACTTACTATCTACGCGGCAACACCAACCGAACGAGCCTTAACCTACCAGCCGGCGTTACCGAGTATAATGTAGGAAACTCAATCCAAGAGATCAACCCCAATGGCCCGATCACGATGGGTATTCATGCTCGCGGTTGTGGCGTCCTGCGCCTCAACGAGCCGTTGACGACCTACAATTACGTCGACCAGATCAACAAGATGCTCGCCCTCTACGAGGGTCAAGAGAAGCCGCTCACCGAGGCTGAGATCTACGATCCTGCCAACCTGCGCACCGTCCAAAAGGCCATCGCAGCTTTGATTCTCGAAGAACAAGGCCTCGAAACTGCCTTCGAAGGCAATCGTTTCTTCGACCTTCTCTGCTACAGTCGCTTCATCGGCGGTACAGAAGGCGTAGAGCAGTTTGCCAAGCGTGTATCTGAGCGTAGTGGACAGCGCGATGGAGCACTCTATTCGCATCTGCTCAACCAGAACAATTGGTACTTCAAGCTCCCTTGATGCCTCTGTAGTACCATCAAAGGCTATTTTCCAAGTGCTGTCTGACATCTGTCAGGCAGCACTTTTCGTTTTATCAAGAGTTTTTCGCCCTAAAGTTTGGTGCGAAAAGCTTTTTTCTGTATCTTCGCACACAAAACAGACTAACTAAACCAAAAAGAAGACAATGAAAAGACAACTCTTCGTTCTGTTTGTTGCGACAATGTCGCAACTTACTTGCTTCGCTCAGACTCAAAAAGAGGCTTGGCTAAACCCCAACATCACGCGTGTCAACACTGAAGCGCCACGCGCATCATTCTTCGCCTTCGAGACCGCCGACAAAGCAGCGAAAGGCATCAAGAGCGCCAGCGACCGCTATCTTTCCCTTGAGGGCAAATGGCGTTTCAACTTTGCACTCAACCACAACGAGGCTCCCGCCAATTTCTTCGCCTTGACGTTCGACGATTCCAAGTGGGTGGACTTCCCCGTTCCTGGTCTCTTCGAGTTCAACGGCTATGGCGACAAGATCTACAAGAACGTAGGCTACTCATGGGACACCCAGTTCGACTCCAACCCTCCCTATGTTGAGGAGCGCAACAACTACACGGGTTCCTATCGCCGCCAAGTAGCCATCCCTGCAAACTGGAAAGGACAAGACATCTTCCTCCACGTTGGCTCAGCCACCTCCAATCTCGAAGTTTGGGTCAATGGCAAGCACGTAGGTTACAGTGAGGATTCCAAAATGGAGGCTGAGTTCGACCTCACCAAATATCTCACGCCGGGTCGCGAGAACCTCATTGCCATGCGTGTCATGCGCTGGTGCGATGGGTCCTATTTAGAGGACCAAGACTTCTGGCGCTTCACCGGTATTGCTCGCGAGGTCTACCTCTATGCACGCCCCAAGGCACACATCAAAGATATCTTTGTTCACCAGAACCTTGTCAACAACTACCGCGATGGTCAGCTCGACGTCGATATCACTGCCCCCACTGCCAAGGGCTACTCCGTTGAGGCCATCCTTACGTCCCCCAACGGCCAACAAGTCGGCACGACTTCGGTCAGCTTAGGCAGTGGAACTGCAGTGGCCAAACTTACCGTTCCTGCCGTCAGGGCATGGAGTGCAGAACTACCCAATCTCTACACCCTTACCCTTACCCTGAAAGGCAAGAAAGGCAATGCACTCGAGGTGATACGTCAGCGCATAGGCTTCCGTAGCATTGAAATTAAGAATGCGCAAGTCCTCGTCAATGGTCAGCCTGTCCTTTTCAAGGGTGCTGACCGCCACGAACTCGACCCCGATGGAGGTTATCTCGTCAGCGTAGAACGCATGATTGAGGACATCAAGGTGATGAAACAACTGAATATGAACGCCGTGCGTACCTGTCACTATAGCGACGACCCGCGTTGGTACGATCTGTGTGATGAATATGGTATCTACGTCGTAGCCGAAACTAACATCGAGAGTCATGGCATGGGCTATGGCGATAAGACGTTAGCTAAGAACCCCATCTTCCACAAGGCACACGTTGAGCGTAACCAACACAACGTACAAGTTCAGAAGAACCACCCCAGCATCATTTTCTGGAGCCTTGGT
>CADCOX010000076.1 GCA_902803195.1 uncultured Bacteroidales bacterium | reverse complement strand
CAAGGTCATCATGAGCGGTCCTTACGGAGAGTTCCGTCCGCAGTACGGCACAGGTCGTGAGATGATTTGGGTTGGCGGTGGTGCCGGAATGGCTCCTCTGCGTGCTCAGATTATGCACATGCTGAAGGGACACGGCGTCAAGGACGAAGACCGTCAGCGCCCCATGCACTACTTCTACGGTGCACGCGCCCTCGAGGAGATTCCCTTCCTCGACGACTTCCTCCAACTCGAGAAGGACTTCCCCAACTTCCACTTCCACCTCGCCCTCGACCGTCCCGATCCCAAGGCCGACGCAGCAGGCATCAAGTACACACCGGGCTTCGTCGCACCCGTCATGGGCGACACCTACCTCAAAGCACACGAGGCACCCGAGGACTGCGAGTACTACCTCTGCGGACCTCCAATGATGGCCAAGACCGTCCTCGACCTGCTCCACAGCCTCGGCGTCGAAGACGACATGATTCGCTTCGACAACTTCGGCGGTTAGTGAGCGCCAAGAATGCTTGCATTCAATTGGCCGAGCGAAGCCAAAGTCAACACAGTTAACTTTGGCGGTTAGTGAGCGCCAAGAATGCTTGCATTCAATTGGCCGAACGAAGCCAAAGTCAACACCGTTAATTTCGGCGGTTAGTGAGCGTCAAGAGAGCTTGCTCTCAAATGGCTAAAACCCTACACAACGAGCGAGAAGGAACCCCTTCCCGCTCGTTTTCGTTGTAGCCGTTTTGGAAATTATTCCCCTAAAAAACTCCGTCATAACATATCTTTCACTATCTTTGCCGCCAGAAAACCCATCGCGGATGAAAAAGGAAGTCTATGAGAGCCAGAAAGCATTCGCCGGCGAGAAGAAACCATCGATGCTACGGCGCTGTGTGGGACACGACTACACAGAGCGGATGATGTACATGTTGACGATGACCACCGAGGGCCGTCGTCCCCTCTTCGGCGAAGTGGTGGGGCGCAGCCATGCCGAGTCCGGCAGCGAGGACGCCCCGCGGATGGTGCTCTCAGCCCTCGGGCAGCGCGTAGAAGAGGAATGGTGGGGCATTCCCCGCTATCACCCCCAGGTGGAGATCATCGCCCTGCAAATGATGCCCGACCATTTGCACGGCATCCTCTTCGTGCGCGAGAAGATGGATTGTGACCTCAGCCGCATCATCCGAGGCTTCAAGACAGGCTGCAACCGCCATTACCGCGCCCTCTTCCCCTCAGTCCCGTCTGCCCCCTCAGCCCCGTCTGCCCCCTCCGTCCCGTCTGCCCCGTCTGTTGCGACTCAGTCGCAACAAACCCAACCTCCGCAACAAGCCCTCCCCCCTCCTCACCCTCGCCCCCGCGAGGACCGCAGCCACGGGCTGCTCTTCGCCCGCGGCTTCAACGACAAGCTCCTCCTGCGCGAAGGGCAGCTCCAGCGGTGGCTGGACTACCTCCGCGACAATCCCCGCCGCCTGCTGATGAAGCGCGAGCAGCCCGACCTCTTCCGCGTGCAGCGCGGCCTCACCATAGGCCAGCAAACCTTCTCGGCCATCGGCAACCGCTTCCTCCTCGAGCGCCCCGTGCGCCTACAGGTGCAATGCTCGCGCCGCCTCACCCCCGAGGAGATAGCCGAGCGTACGGCGTGGTTCCTCGCCCAAGCCCGCAGTGGTGCCGTGTTGGTATCGCCCAGCATCTCGCCCGGCGAGAAAGCCGTCATGCGCGCCGCCTTCGCCGAAGGTCTCCCCCTCATCATCCTGCAGGAAAACGGCTTCACCGACCTCGCCAAGCCCGGCGGCCAACGCATGGAAGCCTGTGCTCGCGGCCAACTCCTCATCCTTGCCCCCTGGCAGCACCACAACGAGCGCCTCACCATCGCCCGCCATCAATGCCTGGCGCTGAATGATATGGCGAGGATGATCTGCGAGGGGACAGAAGAATAAGGCGATGGAGGAGCTTCAGAAATCGAAAATGAAGCCCCTTCGTTCGTATTTACGACTTCGCCTGCATGAATAATCGCGAAGGCCGACAGGAATATACGCTACGCCCCACACGTATATACGCAACGCCCCACACGTATATATGCTGCAGCCCACACGTATGGACGTTGCACCCTTCACGTATGGGCGATGAGCTCACTCATGAGTCGTATCACTTAGAACTTACATCGCTCAAATTATCTCTATGAACAATTGGCATACTTCCACTTTTGGCTCGAAAACGATATCTATTAACTTGATATAAAGGCTATTACCCGAGTGAAAGCTATTCATTTTACTTCCACTTCATCTCCACTATAATCACTCATTAGTGGAAGCAAAGTGGAGGCTGAACGGATATCCTCCACTCGTGTAATCATCATAATAACAGCTCGTTATCCTTTGTTTTTGTCCCAATAGTGGAAGCAAGGTAAATCTTCATAGATATTTTTTGTGAGTAGCTACTATTATTAGACCCCGATTCATGTCTCTTTGGTTAGACCACAGAGTAATAATCAACTCTTCGTCTCCGACTCCATGTGTATTCGAACCCATTATAACACTTTTCCTGCATTTTTATCGCATTTCTTTTCTTCCATCTCACTATTTTCTCTATCTTTGCAGCGATTTCGATAGCCCACTATGGGCTTGAGGATCAAATTTTATTGGAAAAAGGACGTTTACGAACGTTATCTTCGACATCAGAATCTCGCAAATTCAGTCCAGAAGAGAACGCAACTACAACGTCCATGTTGGGCGTATTGTACCCGGCACTCAACCTGCCATCGACTTGATGGTTGGCAAGTGTGCACTACAATACTTCACGGCGTGGGCTATCGAGTTGCTTATCCTGGACGAGGCAATGCGAGAGCCCTGATGTGGGATAAGCGAGTAGAGCACCCACGTCTTTCATTTACTCCTAATATTAACGGCTGAATCGGGGTGGCTATAGGCATTTGTAATTAACGCTATGGTACAATTTCCCAATTGCCCAAGATGTACGAACACGGGGCTTTCCGTCATTGATATTAGTATAGACGGGCAAATGTTGAAGGGTGTTCAATGTAATCATTGCAATGAAATCATCTGGGTTTATCAAGATAACTCAGATAGGCTTGCGGAACTGAAGGATATGATTGAAAATCTAGAAAGTTCTGTCGATGAATTAGAGAGTGAATTATCACGTATTCGATGTATTGAAATGAAATGAAAAAGCTTAAGTCAAAACTTGAAGGAGATGAGGTATTATTATTCTACGACTTCTTATATCAATATGAGAAGGATTCAAATCATAAGGGCTATAATTCACGATACCTTAGTAAAGAGTTGAGAAAAGTCCTAATGAATAATCAGAAAGATATACATAAATCTCAGAATACTAACGCCATCCTGTACACAGGAAAGACTGTTATCGCAGATTTCCTAAAGCATCTTAGAAATTCCTTTGCCCACTGCTATATTCAAAGTAATTCCCAGAAAGCATGTTTTGTATTATATGATGAAGATAGAAGTGGAAAGTGTTCAATGTATGGGATAGTGAATAAAGCCTTATTATACAAACTGTTGAAAGAAATTAATAAAACAAGAAAACAATGAAACGAACGATTCTTGAACTACTATGTATGACATTCTGCTTTGTACTAAGTATGAATGTCTTTGCTGAGACTACTGCTGTTGTTGGAGGACTGAAGTATTCATTCCAAGGCAATAATGCCACTATCATTGGTTATGAGTATATATCTGCTCCTGGTGGATATTTCTATATCCCCGAGACGGTGGAATACAATGGTCTGACTTTTCAAGTCACTGAGATTGGAGAGTCCGCTTTCAAGAATTGTGATAGTGGATTCAATGTACTCTATATCAAGAAATTTATTAAAATTGGGGCTTACGCTTTCGAAAACTGTAATAATATTGAATCAATTGACATTATTGGAGATGTTGGAGAAGAGGCTTTTTGTAATTGCACAAAATTAAAGAGCGCGACGATCGAGGGCAATGATACGAACGTTGGCGAATTAGCATTTAGTGGGTGCAAAAGTTTAGAATCAGTCACTCTTCGCAGGATTTGGGCAATAAGAACCTATGCATTCGGAGGTTGTAGTAATCTAAGATGGATTGACTTTGGCAACAATCTAGGGTGGATTACAACTGGTGCATTTCTTGATTGTACTTCCCTAACCTATTTAGTTATTCCTAGTTCAATATATAGTATTTCTGAGTCTGCCTTTTCAGGATGCGACCTCATTCAATCAATAATTTGGTTAGGTAGTTCAGTTTCTCATGGAATAAAAAATGTCAATTATTATCATGCAAATTCAAAATATAGTAGTTTCGTCACTTGGTCATCGACTCAATTTTCTTATACAGGTACTGTTCCATCCCCGAATATCACGTGTAATCTGCCTGCTGGATTCCAATTAGCTAACGATTTTACGATGCCTGTGTTAGATAAGAATGTTGGAACGTATGAGACGACAATTCCTATGACATTCTCAAATGGACACCAATCATTTACCGCCGACATACCCTATAATTACACTATTGCCCCATTGTCCCTTAAAGCCCGTGTCAAGAATGCAACGCGTGAATATGGTGAAGCGAATCCTGAATTCCAAACTGAGTATTCTGGTTTTATTATAGGTGAGGATGAATCGGTACTTACCAGCAAAGGAACCTATTCAACGACGGCATACCCCAATTGTGATGTGGGTAAATACCCTGTCACACAGTCGGGCGCAACCGCACAGAACTACACGATTGAGTATGAGCCTGGCACATTGACGGTGACAAAGGCACCACTCACTATTACGGCTAGGAGCAAGACGATGACCTATGGTGACCGAGTGCCGACACTTGAGGTGGATTATGCCGGCCTGAAAAACAATGAGAGCAAGCCTGCTTGGATAATAGATCCAGACATTATGACAACAGGAACGTCGTCAAGCAATGTTGGCACATATCCAATAACCGTCAAGGGCGGTGAGGCTATGAACTACAATGTGAGCTACAAACAAGGTACGCTCACCATCAACAAAGCATCACTCATTGCCACGACGCAAGATGCGACACGTGAGTATGGTGACGAGGATCCTGAATTCGAGATGACCTACTCGGGACTGAAGAATAACGAATCTGCACCCGTCTGGAGGGTTGCACCTACCATCGTCACCGCCACATCGAAGAGCAGCCCCGTTGGCACTTACGACATCACAGCTACAGGCGGAGATGCCAGAAACTACCAAGTGCAGTATGTCAACACAGGTAAACTCACCATCAAGAAAGCCCCTTTGACAGCCAAGGCCCGTTCGTATACCAAGAAACAAGGAGAACCGAACCCCGTGTTCGCCGTTGACTACGAAGGCTTCAAGAACGGCGAGACGAAACTTGCACTGACACAGGAGCCAATTGCCGTCACTTCGGCTCAACAGAACAGTCGTCCAGGCACTTATCCTATTACGCTCTCGGACGGCATAGCGATGAACTATGATTTCACCTACGTGGATGGCACCTTGACCATCCTTCCAAGCGATAACCCACAGGAGGAAACTGAGAATGTTCTTACACTCAGTGGCTTAACGGCAAACAGGGGAGCACAAGTGACGTTGCCTATCGGGATGACCAATAAGAAATCCATCACGGGTGTTCAGTTCGATCTCTACTTGCCTGTTGGCGTGACCGTAGCCACTAACAGCAAAGGCAAGCTGATGGTAACGACGACGAGCCGCATGGATGGTAACTATTCGATTACGGGCAGCGACATGGGCGATTATGTACGCATTGTGGGCTACTCTGCCGACAGCGATCCCTTCAGCGGTACATCAGGCGACATCCTGAACGTGACTCTTAACATCGGTGATGAGGTAGCAGATGGAAACTACACGGTCCGATTGAAGGATATTGTGCTTTCCGACGTGAACAATACCGAGCACCATCCTGCAGATGTAGGTGGAGTCATAACAGTGAAGAGCTATACACTTGGTGATGTCGACAATAGTGGTGCTGTCAACATCAATGATGTAGTTTGCATCATCAATCATATTCTGAACAGGACTACAGGTACATTCATTGAAGAGGCTGCAGACGTCGATGGTAGCGGCGTAATCAATATCAATGATGTAGTCTCGTTGATCAATCGTTTCATCCTGCATCGCAACAATGCGCCGAAAAAAAATTCAGCAGAGAATGTTGTAACTGAGGCAGGTAAGGATTGGTTGTACCTTGATGATTGGCATTTTTATTATCCTGGAGAAATAGAAGAAATTTCTGTCAAGATGCATAACGCTAACGAGGTAAAAGCTGTTCAAGGTAATATTAAGTTGCCTGCCGGTTTTTCATTTGTTACCAAATCCAATGGGCGTTTGGACGTTGCCAATCTGAACGACCGCAGCGAAGACTTCACGCTGTCATGTGCACTCCAGGAAGATGGCTCGATGACCTTCGCCCAATACTCAGCCGACGGCTTTGCTTATGATGGAAATGAAGGAGGAATCTTCACATTCAAGGTTAAGTTAGATGAAGACTTGCCATTTGGTTACTATGCTGTTAAGCTTTCTGATGTCGTTATGTCCATTGATGGAGTCGCATACGAGGCTCCCGACCGTACAAGCGATATGATTATATCCATCATAACAAGTATTACTGATGCTTCAATAGCTGATTCTGACGGCGCAATGATCTTTGATGCGACAGGCAAACATTTGTCTAAGCTTCAACGTGGAGTGAACATTATCCGGATGAGTGATGGAACCGTGAAGAAAGTGCTCGTGAAGTAATATTCAAACAAGCATAAAAATGAATCAGCGGAATCTTCCTAATAGATGGGAGATTCCGCTGTTTTGACTCTCAAATAACGAACCTATGTTCATAAGCCAACACACCTATGTTAATCGTAATATTAACATAGGTTCATCGGGCTACGAACATATGTTCATTTTTGAGGGTATGTTTTTAGCTGAGAAGGAGCTTTATTCTGCACCTGAAGGCGAGAATGACGAATCAGCTTCTAGCATCTAGTGGCCCCCCGCACTTCCGCTGATGATGAGCGAAGAAAGAGTTGAGGGTTTCGGCCCTCAACTTTTTTTTGAATGATTGTTAAAAATGGCGCGGATTGCGTGGACATCCGAAATATGTGCTTACCTTTGCAGGGAGAAAACAGAATCGAATGTTATGATGGAAGAGTTACAGAGATGGTTGAGAGGCAAGGCGTCTCTCGTGCTCAATGTGGAACGGCTGAGGTCGTTCAGCGCGAGCCGATGGCCTGTGGAACTGGGCACTACGCATGGCGTGGAGCATTGGGACCGCGTGGCTCGGTTTGGCACGATGCTCTATCGCGAGGGGGCGGACATGAACGTGATCTTGGCTTTTGCGTACCTCCATGATACCGAACGGACGAGCAACGGACGCGACTTGGAGCATGGCAAGAGGGCATCGGCTTTCATCGACACGATTCGAGGGACTATGCTGCAAGAGCTGAGCGATGAGCAGATAGCCAAACTGAAACGGGCTTGCGAACTGCACACGATCGAGCACCGAACGGGCGACATGACCATCGACATCTGCTTCGATGCCGACAGGATGGACCTGCTGAGGGTGAACATCATACCCTTGCCTGCACGCATGGCTACGGAGCAGGGAGCGGCTTTGGTGGCCGACCCTGGGTATTCAGATTGGTATCACAAGAATTTTGGTAAGCGATGAATATCAGACATTTGTTAGCTACGATGGCCTTCGCGGCAGTTGCGCTCACGGGGCGTGCCGTGAAGGTGGAGACGACGGCGAACCTGTACGTGTTCTATCCCTCGTACACGAAGATTGACCTGGTGTGCGGCCAGATGCCGAAGGCTGCGCAGAAGGACGTGGACTTCTGCTGCGAGGCGGCTTTCACGGGTGAGCTGCTGTCGACGTTCAAGCACTCTAACATCGCGGACAACCACATCTCGGGCGGCGTGATGAAGAAGGGCTATCGCTGCAAGGCGAACACGGGCGGCTTCATGTGGCGCAAGGGTAAGTGGCAGTTCGTGCGCAAGGCAGGCTTCCCGACGGCAGCTGACGGATGGAGCATGGGCTTCTGCCAGCTGCTGATCGTGAAGGACGGTGTGGCTCGTCCCATAGGCACAAGGATGCGCGAGAACCGCAACATCTACCGCGCGCTGTGTGAGAAGGACGGCAAGTTGTGCATCATCGAGGCGAAGCGTTACATGAGCTATGAGACGTTCGTGAAATCTCTGACCGCATACAAAGTCACGCACGCCCTATATCTGGACATGGGATACGGGTGGAACTATGCCTGGTACCGCGACGAAGATGGCCGAGTGAAGGAGCGTTTCCCTGAGAGCAAATCTGCCACAAGCTATCTGTACCGCACCAATTGGATCACGTTTTATCAGTAGGTAGAAGATAAGGATTTAAGGATTGAAGGATTTAAGGATTTAAGGATTGAAGGATTTGAGGATTTGAGGATTTAAAGATTTAAGGATTTAAAGATTTAAGGATTTAAAGATTTAAGGATTTAAAGATTTAAAGATTTAAAGATTTAAGGATTTAAGGATTTAAGGATTGAAGGATTTGAGGATTTGAGGATTGAAGGATTTGAAGATTTAAGGATTTGAGGATTTAAGGATTGAAGGATTTAAAGATTTGAGGATTTAAGGATTTGAGGATTGAAGGATTTAAAGATTTGAGGATTTAAAGATTGAAGGATTTGAGGATTGAAGGATTTGAGGATTGAAGGATTTTAGAAGTCCTCTGCTTTTATTCCGCACCTGAAGGCGTGGCGGAGGCGTCCTCTTCGAGCATCCAGTAGGGGTTGTCCTTGAAGCGCTGCCAGTCGGCTTCGAGTTGAGGCTGGAGGGCACGGATGAGGTCGTGGTGCTCGTTGGTGTTCTCATTGTTGCGGCGGAGGCGGTAGAGGTATTCAAGCAGGTTCCAGCACATGGTGTACTGTCCGCAGGCAATGAGGGCCTCGGGCTTGCGCTGACGGCGGTCGTCGTCGCTCCACCAGAAGGTCGTACTCATGCTGGCCGCCAGGTCGGTAGTGGCGTTGATGGCAGGGGAAGGCGCCATGAGCACCTCTTCCTCGGCGGTGAGATGCTTGCCGAAGTTCTCGCCCGTACCGAGCTCGTAGAGCGCGTTCATGATGCTGCGGTTCTGCCACTGAGGGTTCTCGTAGATGGTGGCGTAGTTGAGGGCACGGATGTGCTTCATGAACACCTTCTGCGTGAGGGCAAACATGGAGGTGGCACGCGAGAGGATGAGGTTGACGTACTTCGAGAAGGGGATGTGGAGCAGACCTTCCCAATGGAAAGAGAAAGGCACGAGTCGAGCGTAACGCTTGAGGAGGCTGCGCGAGATGAGCGCTGTGGCGAGACGCAGGCCGAGGAAGAGCAGCGTCAGGCTAAGCCAGAAGCCGAACCAGAAACCTCTCGGCACCCACAGCAGGAACTGGGCGAGGAAGAGGACGATGACGTTCAGGATGATGTTGACCTTGTGTACGGAGAGACGGCTGCAGATGTCCTTGTCGTCGTAGCGATAGTTGATGTCCTGCCCCCGGCCCGCATCGGAGATGATGAAGAGGTCGATGTCCTTGCGCTTGCGGATGAGGTTGACGGGTTCGATGCCTTGGTTGTCGACGATGCCGCCGTCCATGAGGGCTAACGGCTCTTTGCCCGCGAGATACTCGGCATTGGCGGGGTTGTCGTTGAGACGGAAATCGCGAGGGAAGAAGAGAGGCTCGAAGCCACCGGGGAAGCACGACGAGGCGGCGAAGACCTCGGCCAGCAGAACCTGAGCGGCTACACCCTCGCTGAGCTGATACTTGGAGTTGCCGATGATGCCGCGCGACATGCCGCCACCAGCGGTGGGACGCTTGCGACTCACCTGGAAACGGAACTCGATGGCGTTGTTGAACTCGGTGGCGTTGGCCGAGAAATCGTCGATGGGCATTGTGTCTATCTTGTCCATCAGGTCGCCGAGGGTGGCACCATGGAAGAGCTCTTCGTCGTAGATCTTGACCATCTCGCGGATGAGCGAGTGGTTGGTGCTCTCGCCGCAGAGGAACTCACGACTGGCCCGCCCAATGAGGTCGCTCTCGAACAGGATGTCATGCAGCTCGCGCAACATCTGCCCGTCATCCTTGCCCTGACTCTGGCAGAGCATCATCCACAGGCCCGTGAGCGAACCGCCGGAGATGGTTGAGAGCGTGTTGACGTGTGCCAGCAAGGGGCGCCCGTCGGTGGTCGACAGGTGGTTGAGGTAGGAGAGGAGGCCGAGGTGGTAGGTAGCGGCACGGAATCCGCCGCCCGAGAGACTGAGAGCGATGCTTGCCATGATCGAAGGTGTCAGTTTAGTAGGACAATCGTGATGCAGAGTTGGATAAGCACCGCAAAAATAGTGAAAATTCGGTTTACGTCCGCACAAAATGCCATTTTAATGCACGAAGTGATGTTTTTTTGTGTACTTTTGTAAGCGAAAAGAATGTTGATTGAAAAATAAACGAATTTAATCCTATGATGAACGGAACAAGGAATCTGCGGTGGAGCGTCAGTCGCATGCTGATGCTCGGACTGCTGTTGCTGCTGGCCATTCGCGTGTCGGCCGACGAGCGCATAACCGAGAACTTCAATCGCGATTGGCGTCTGCATGTGGGCGATGACCCCTCGGCACAGGCTGTCGACTACGATGATGCCGCTTGGCAGGCGGTGACGCTGCCGCGGGCGTTCAATGGGCATGAGGCCTTCGCCCGTGATATCGCGGCGCTGTCGACCGATATCGCTTGGTATCGCAAACGCTTTGACCTAAAGGACGTGAGCACGAAGAAGGTGTTCCTCGAGTTCGAGGGCTTCCGTCAAGGGGCCGACGTGTGGGTGAACGGACAGTTGGCAGGACAACACGAGAATGGCGTGATGGCCTGTGGACTGGACGTCACGGCACTCGTGCATGAGGGCGAGAATGTGGTGGCGGTCAGGACCGACAACAGTTGGAACTACCGCAATCGGCAGTATGACAGCCGTCTGCAATGGAACGACAAGAATTTCAACGCCAACTATGGCGGCTTGCCCAAGAACGTGCGCCTGCATGTCACCGACCGCCTCTATCAGACGCTTCCCCTATACAGTAACCTCGGCACGACGGGCGTGTATGTCTATGCCACCGACTTCGACATCAAAGGACATTCGGCTACCATCCATGCCGAGTCGCAGGTGCGTAACGAGACGGATGCCGACGTGCGGGTGAGCCTGCGCTCGCGAGTCATCGATTTGGAGGGGCAGGAGATAGCCCGTTTCGTAGGCGAGCCAAAGACACTTTTGGCTGGCGCTACGGCAGTACTGACAGCCTCGCAGCACGTGGACAACCTGCATTTCTGGAGTTGGGGCTACGGCTATCTTTATACCGTGGTGACCGAACTTGTGCATAGTGATGGCAGCACCACAGATGCCGTTCGAACGCGGACAGGTTTCCGCAGCACACGTTTTGCCGACGGGCAGCTGTGGCTGAACGATCGCGTGATGATGGTGCATGGATATGCCCAGCGTACGAGCAACGAATGGCCGGGTGTTGGCTTGTCTGTCCCCGCTTGGCTGAGCGACTATTCCAACGCTCTCGTGGTGGAGTCGGGCGGAAATATGGTTCGCTGGATGCACGTGACACCCTGGCGGCAGGACGTCGAATCGTGCGACCGCGTCGGTCTGCCACAAGCCATGCCTGCAGGCGACTCCGAACGCGATGTCGACGGGGCACGATGGGATATGCGCGTTGAACTGATGCGCGATGCCATCATCTACAACCGCAACTCGCCGAGCATCCTCTTCTATGAATGTGGCAACAAAGGCATCAGCGAGGACCACATGCGCCAGATGATGGCGCTGCGCGACCTCTACGACCCTCATGGAGGACGAGCCATCGGCAGCCGCGAGATGTTGGACAGCCGCGTGGCAGAGTATGGCGGCGAGATGTTGTACATCAACAAGAGCGCCTCGAAACCCATGTGGGCGATGGAGTATTGTCGCGACGAAGGGTTGCGCAAGCATTGGGATGAGTGGAGCTATCCCCATCATCGCAATGGTGCCGGTCCCCTCTACAGAGGCGAACCTGCGCTGGCATACAACTGGAATATGGATGGTTTTGCGATGGAGATGATCCGTCGTTGGCATGAATACTGGCAGGAGCGCCCAGGTACGGGCAAGCGCGTCAGTAGCGGCGGCGTGAAGATTGTGTTCTCCGACACGAACACGCACCACAGAGGCGAGGCCAATTACCGCATGAGTGGCGTGACCGACGCCATGCGTATCGAGAAGGACGCCTTCCGCGTACATCAAGTGATGTGGGACGGATGGGTCACGCCCGAGCGCGCGCGTACCTATATTATTGGCCATTGGAACTACGAGCCAGGCGTGCGTAAACCCGTCTATGTGGCCTCGAACGCCGAGTCGGTGGAACTGACCCTGAATGGACGTTCGCTCGGCAAGGGTAAACGCTCCTATCAATTCCTGTTCACCTTCGATGATGTAGCGTTCGAGCCTGGAACACTCATCGCCATAGGACGCGATGCTGAGGGGCGTGAGGTCAGTCGGTATCTGTTGCAGACGACAGGGACTCCAGCCGCCCTGCGGTTGCATGCTATGGAGAGTCCTGAAGGTTTCGAAGCCGATGGCGCCGATCTCGCTTTGGTGGAGGTAGAGGTCGTTGACGCGCAAGGACGCCGTTGTCCATTGGACAATCGTATGGTACACTTCGAACTAGCGGGCGCAGCCGAATGGGTAGGCGGACTGGCCAATCGCCCGTGGAGCGCTGACGATTCGGTGATGGTCAAAGGTCTATCGGACAACTACGTCGGACATACCTCTTTGCCTGTTGAATGCGGTGTCAATCGCGTGCTGTTGCGCAGCAAGGCCACAGCTGGAACGGTTCGTCTGCGTGCCACGGCGGAAGGGTTGCCTGCAGCTGAATTGTCCTTGAGCACACACGAAGCCCGTCCGACCGGCGAACTCGCAAGTCTGCGCTTGCGTCCGTCGCTTGTTCGTGGCGAGACACCTTCGACACCTTCGTATGTGGCGTGCAGCCGCAGCTTGGATGTCGTCAGCGTATCCGCAGGTTCCAATACTGAGCAAGCTAAGCAGAGCATGGACGACAACGAAATGACTGAATGGCAGAGCGATGGAACAGCTGCCCATTCGTGGATTACCTACCGCTTTGCGCGTGCTGAGCGAGTGAATGAGGTTGTACTGAAGTTGTCAGGCTGGCGTTCGAAATGCTATCCTTTGGCGGTTTATGCCGGTAAACGCAAAGTGTGGGAAGGGGTCACGCCAGCCTCTTTGGGTTATGTACATCTTAGCATAGCTAAACCTGTGAAAACGAAGGAACTGACCCTTCGAATGGTAGGTCCCGTTGTCGATAGTTCCGCTTTCGGACAAGTGACGGAACTGGCAGGTGGCGCAGCAAATGCGATGGACCGACTCAAGAGTGATAACGCACGCACAGACCTCCGCATTGTTGAAGCGGAGTTTCATGTCGCAGAATAATGAGTTGAGACGGCTCAACCTCCGATGGTGGCTGTGATGCCGTGAGCAGCAAACTGATGGACGCAACGCTGAAGAGTGTCGTCTGAAGGCGTGCTCATGGCGATGCCATCAGGATTGTAGGTCGTGCCACGTCGGGCGTGCTTGTCGCGTCCCATTTCGTGATAGGGTAGGAGGTTGACAGGGACGTCTCGCATCTCTTCCATGAAACGAGCTGTAGCTTCGATGTTCTCCTCGTCGGCATTAATACCTTCGATGAGAGGGATGCGGATGATGAACGTTTTCTGCAGTACGGCCAAGAGACGGATGTTGCTGAGGATGAGCTCGTTGGAAACGCCCGTATAACGCTTGTGCTTCTCGGCATCCATCACTTTCAAATCGACGAGGAACAGGTCTGTCTCCGAAGCTACAGCCCGCACTACTTTGGCAGGAGCATAGAGCGTTGTATCTACGGCACGATGGAAACCACGTCGACCAAGCTCGCGTAATAGCTGCAGAAGGCCCTCCCCCGACCCATCTTGTGGAGAGAGGGAAGCGGCTGGTTTGTTGTTTATGTTTTGATTGCCAGAGGACATCTCACATCCCTCAACGAGAGGGGTGAGGGGATGGACCTGCAAAAGAGGTTCTCCTCCGCTGATCGTCACGCCACCGCCACTATCCTGCATCACATCCCGTTCCTTCTCCACGTCGGCCAGCAGCTCGTCAATCGTCCACTCGCGTCCACACATCTCGAGAGCGAGGGTGGGGCAGGACTCGAATGACGAATGGGGAACGGAAAATGACGAATGAGGATTACTTCCAGAGCAAGGTGACTTGGATTCGTCATTCCGAGCGTGGCGAGATTCCTCGGTCTTGGATTCGTCATTCCGAGCGTGGTGAGATTCATCGTTCATCATTCTTATCAGTTCCATCTGATGAGGATGAATGCCACACGAGTTGCAGCCAATACACTTCTTCTGCTTGAACAGCAGTTCGGGTTGCGAGCGCCACGATTCAGGATTATGGCACCACACACAACGTAGCGGGCATCCCTTCATGAAAATCGTGGTTCGGATGCCTGGCCCATCATTGATGGCGTAGCGTTTGATATCGAAGACTATCATACGGCTGCAAAGGTACAAAAAAGTTTAGAGTTGGTGGTTGAGAGATGAGAGTTTTTTTATCCTAAGGCCTTTTATTTCGCTTTTTCACCACGTTGGTACATATTTGAAAATATATGTGACAAAATGCGAAACGAGTTTGACGTTTGTCGCTTATCTTTGCCAACAAAAACACATGTTTTCGATGAAAAGAATCGTTTTATCCCTCCTTCTCGCCCTCTCGGCAGGGCTTTGCGTACATGCTCAGGACGCTGCTCCAGCGCCCGAAATGGAATTTGTCATGCAACTGAAAGTGACGCTCGATGCGCCTTACGTAGTAGGCGAAACCCCTCATGGCAAGCGTACGGTCATTCCTATCACGGGTGGCACGTTCGAAGGTCCGCTACTGAAGGGAACCATCCTCAATGGTGGTGCCGACTGGCAGCTGGCCAAAGGCAGTCGTACAGAACTGGAGGCTATCTACAGCATCAAGACCGATGACGGCGTGTACATCCACATCCGCAATCGTGGCATCATTAGTTCGGGGAAGAACGCCGATGGAAGTCCTTCGTTTTATTTCAAGTGTGCACCCACCTTTGAAGCACCCGAGGACAGCAAGTACGCTTGGCTCAACAACGCGCTCTTCCTGTGCGCGCCTTCGTTCGGCGGCGATTTCAAAGGCATTGTGCTGAACGTTTGGAAAGTGAAGTGATACTCGGCATAACATGATTATGCTTTTACGTTATCACGACTTAATTCCCCCAAAAACTGAGCTTGCGAAGCATATAACGACTTAATAAGACTACCTCTATGAAAAAGCTTTTCTTATTATTGCCCATATTGGCAATTGTGATGGGTTGCACCTCTCAGAAAGAAGGTGATAATCCCGTTTTGACCATCGAAGGAGGTCAGATACAAGGCGTCCGAGCCGACAATCCCGGTGTCTTCGTCTATCGTGGAATCCCTTATGCGGCACCCCCAATTGGTGACCTGCGTTGGCGTGAGCCGCAGCCCGTCGTGGCTTGGGACTCGATACGTATCTGCGATAAATTCGGCCATCCCGGCTATCAGGCTGTTCACTATCCTGGTTTCTATGCATCGGAATGGGGATATGGCGACGAAGCCCCCTACAGCGAGGACTGCCTATACCTGAACGTTTGGACGAAAGCACCTGGGCAGGTGGATAAGAAACTCCCCGTGGCGCTATGGATTCATGGCGGTGGCTATCGAGAGGGCTGGGGCTCAGAGCCTGAGTTCGACGGACAGGAATGGGCTTCCAAGGACGTTGTGCTCGTCTCCATCAACTATCGTCTTGGTATCTTCGGTTTCATGACTTATCCCGAGCTGTCGGCCGAAAGCCCTAACCACGTGAGCGGCAACTACGGCATCCTCGACCAGATACAATCTCTGAAATGGATTAAGGCTAATATCGCTCAGTTTGGTGGCGACCCCGACAACGTGACCATCTTCGGACAGAGCGCAGGTGCTGGTAGCGTGCGCACCCTCTGCGAGTCTCCCTTGGCTCGCGGTTTATTCCATAAGGCTATCATCATGAGTGGCGGCGGTCTGAATATCCCTCCCAAGGATGGCGAGGAAGCAAAGCCGGCAACGCCTGTGAACCGTTTCTTCTTCTACAATCCCACGCTTGCAGAGAGCGAGGCCGAAACGAAGAAAATCATGGACTGGGCTGGTCTTACCGACTTGGAGAAGCTGCGTCACGCTTCTACGGAGATCATGTACACCGTCGGGCAATTGTATAATATGGTCAACAAGAGCGACGTATTCCTCATGGGACGTCCTATTGTTGACGGTTATGTTTGCACCAAGACTTTTGATGACGCAGCTCGTGCTGGTACTATCGCCGATGTGCCTTACATGATCGGCTTCACGTTGAACGATATGGGGGCCATGGGACCTGGCATTGCCGAGTTCTGCAAGGTTCGTGAGGAGCAGGGGAAGAAAGCTTGGGCTTATGAGTTTGCCCGTCCTCTGCCCGATGATGGTAAGCATCCCGAGGTCACCGACCGCTTGAAGGGAGCCTTCCACTCGAGCGACCTATGGTTTGTGTTCAAAAGTCTCAAGCATTGCTGGCGTCCCTGGACGCAAGGCGATTGGAACCTATCTGAAAAGATGCTTACCGCATGGACCAACTTCGCCAAGTACGGCGATCCCAACGGCGAGAATAATGAGTTAGGTTGGGAGCCCTGCACAGCGGAGAAGCCGCAGTTCATGCTCTTCAAACTTGATGCCGACGAAAAGGAAGCCTCCGAGATGGGCGAGTTCATGATGCCCTAAACCTCTTCGTTCTCCGTGCCCTAAACCTCTTCGTTTTCCGTGCGGGCGATAATCTCGTTCTGCAGTTGCTCGGTCATGTCGTTGAAGTAGTCCGAGTAGCCAGCTACGCGGACGAGCAAATCGCGGTACTGATCGGGGTGCTTCTGGGCATCGAGCAGGGTGGCCGTGTCCACTATATTGAACTGAATGTGGTGCCCTCCGAACTTGAAGTAGGTGCGGATGAGTTGTCCGAGTTTGCGCATGTCCTCCTCGCGCTTCAGAAGGTTGGGCACGAAGCGAACGTTGAGCAGCGTACCACCGCTCTTGGTCTGGTCGAGTTTTCCAAGCGACTTGATAACAGCTGTCGGACCATGGCTGTCGCTTCCATGAGCTGGACTCGTACCGTCGCTGATGGCAAAATGAGCGAAGCGACCATTGGGCGTAGCGCCACAGACCGAGCCGAAGTAATTGTGACAAGTGGTGGATAGCATGTTCAGATGCGTTTGTCCGCCACGGGTATTGGGACGTCCTTCGATGGCCTTAACGAGGTCGTCGTAAACGCGAACGGCGATATCGTCGGCATACTTGTCGTCATTGCCAAAGAAAGGCGTATGGTTGCGGATGTATTGACGCATGACCTCAACTCCGTTCCAGTTCTTCTCGCACGCTTCCAGAATCTCGTCCATCGTGTAGCGCTTATCCTCGAAGACGTGTTTCTTCAACGTCGTGAAGCAGTCGGTGATGGTGCCGAGACCTGTGCATTGGATGTACGTCGTGTTGTAGCGTGCGCCGCCGCTGTAGTAGTCCTTGCCCTTCTCGATGCAGTCGTCGATGAACAGGCTGAGGAAAGTGGCGGGAGCGTAGAGCGAGAACATACGTTCGATGTAGTTGTTGACGCTGAGCTTCAGGTTGACGAAGTAAATCATCTGCTTGTGCCAAGCATCGTAGAGCTCCTCGAAGGTCTTAAATGTACGAGGGTCGCCAGTCTCAAGACCGAGACGCTTCCCTGTTTCGGGGTCGATGCCATTGTGAAGCGTGATTTCCAGTATCTTAGGCGTATTGAGATAGCCCGTCAGCAAGTAGGCTTCCTTGCCGAAAGCACCTACTTCAATACAACCAGAGCAGCCGCCTTCGCGTGCATCTTCGAGCGTCTTTCCGGCACGAGTCATCTCTTTGACATACGTGTCGGGATTGAAGACAGAGGGATAGCCATGGCCTTGACGGATGACCTTAATACCGGCGAGCAGGAAGTCGTCGGGTGTATTCTCAGCGATGTGGATGCTGAGGCCAGGCTGTAGCTCGTGCAACTCCTCCTGAATCTCAAGAATGATGTATGAGATTTCGTTGGCAGCACTATTGCCGTTGCGGTCTACACCTCCGATGTTGATGTTCGTGAAGTCGTTGTAGGTACCGCTCTCGAGGGCCGTCACGCCCACCTTCGGGGGAGCGGGTTGGTTGTTGAACTTAATCCATAAGCATGAGATAAGTTCTTTCGCCTGGTCGCGAGTCAGCGTACCCTCCTCAATGCCTTTCTGATAGAAGGGGAAGAGGTGCTGGTCAATGTGTCCGGGGTTCATGGAGTCCCACCCGTTCAGTTCCGTGACCGTTCCGAGATGCACGAACCAATACATCTGAATGGCTTCCCAAAGGTCGCGCGGAGCGTGGGCAGGAACCCAGCGGCAGACGTCGGCTATCTTCTCCAACTCCTTCTTACGTTGTGGGTCGGTTTCCTCTGCAGCCATCGATTCAGCCAGTTCAGCATGGCGCTCAGCAAACAAAATGGCGGCGTCGCAGGAGATGGCCATGGCCTCGAGTTCCTGCTGCTTGTCGGTCGCCTCGGGGTCGTAGATGAAATCCAAGCTATCGATTTTCTTCTGGATACGCTCCTTCAGGTCGAGCAGGCCGATATGATACATCTTACCATCCATGGCCGTATGACCTGCAGCACGCTGCTCCATGAACTCGGTGAAGACGCCTGCATGGTAAGCTTCTTCCCACTCCTTTGATACATGGTTGAAGATGCGTTCGCGCTGTGTCTTACCCGACCAATAAGGGATGACCTCCCGCTCGTAAGTGTCGATGTCTTCCTGCGAAATGGTGTAGCGCTGCAGTTCGCGCTCGTTCAGCGTATGCAGGTCCTCTACGGAGTGGCAGGTCAGCTCGGGGAAAGTCGGTACAGCCTTGGGCACCGGACCGCGCTCACCGACAATCAACTCGTCCTTACCGATATAAATGGTCTTCCGCTTGCAGATCTCGTAGAAGTTCATGGCACGAAGGACGGCAATAGGCATCGTGCCGTAGTTCTGCTTGTAGAACTCAGTCTCGATCAATGCACGCTCGATGGAAAGCGTCGTCGGGGTGTCGAAATTCTCTTGGCGGAGACGCTTGATGCGCTCGTTCATACCGCCCTCATTCTCTGGATATTTGATGCTAAAGTTCATATCTTTTATGTTTTGCGGTGCAAAGGTACATGAAAAAGTGTGGGGAACAAAACTTTTGTAAGATTTTCTGCTCGGCAACGCTAAAGTTCATCGGGCCACGGGCAAGGTAGGCCTGTCGTTTTAAGGGTTGGTCTTTGTGCTTTCATGGCGCGCAGACGTTTTCCCAGCTTGCGCGAGAGGCGGCGGACGAGTTCGGGGCGGGAGGCCGAGAGGTCGTGTTGTTCGCTGATATCGTGGCTGATGTCGTAGAGCTCCTTTTGTCCTGTCTTGTAGCTGTAGATGAGTTTCCAATCTCCTTCGCGAATGGCACAGTTGAGGTCGATGCCCGGTCCGCGATTGCCCCACACATGCGGGTAGTTCCAGATGAGAGCACGTCCTTGCGAGGGGTCGCCTGTTCCACGCAGCAGGGCTACGAAACTCTGCCCATCAACTTTCTGCGGCACGCTATAGCGTTTGATGTCAGCCATCTCCAGAATCGAAGGAAAATAATCTTCGATGAGTACGTAACGGTCGCAACGCGACGCTGCTTTGACAACGCCAGGCCATCGGACAATCATCGGTTCGCGAATGCCGCCTTCGAGAAGCGACCCTTTACCGCTGCGCAAGGGAGCATTCTGCGTGTAGAGGGGTTCGTCGCGCCACTCTGCACCTGTGGCATATCCGCCGTTGTCGCTCATGAAGAGCACGACTGTATGCTCAGTCATCCCATTGCGGTCGAGCCAGTCGAGGATGTCGCCGAGACTCTTGTCCATCCCCTCGATGAGCGAGGCATAAGCCGCCTCTTTCTCCGAGAGCCCACGTTGGCGGTATTTCTCGTAGAAGCGCATATCGCGGTCAATGGGGACGTGGACGGCATAATGCGACATGTATAAGAAGAAGGGCTGGCCTTCGTTCTTCTTCCATTGCTGGAGTGCCGCCAAAGCTTCTTGCGTGAGAGCTTCGGTGAGGAAGGTGCCTGTGCCCCAATACTTCTGCAGCCCGGGAATGGCAAACTGCGCCGTAGGTCGCCCCTCGGCATCATGGCCGAAACGTCGTTCGCTCAGATAGGTGGCTGGTCCGCCTGCTGCATGTCCAGCTATGTTCACGTCGAAACCAAAGTGCAAAGGCGACTCGCCGGGCGTATCCTGTGCCCCCCAATGGGCTTTGCCACAATGGATGGTGTAGTAACCTGCCTCGTGCAAGACGTCCACGAAGGAGCGGGCAACAAAAGTGTTGGGCGTGCCAACGGACTGACATACACCATTGTAGTTCCAGTCGGGCGGTGAGAGTCGTTCGTCTGCATCGTCGGTCATCTGTCCTTTGCGGAACGTCCAATTGGTCACGCGATGACGGGCTGCGTTGGCCCCCGTCAGCAACGAGCAACGGCTGGGCGAACTGATAGGGCTGGCGTAGGCTTGGGTGAACAACATACCCTGCTTGGCCAACCGCTCCATGTTGGGCGTTTCGTAGGTGGCGTTGAGCGGAGTCCGTTGTGTCCAAAAAGGTACAGACGTGTCCTGCCATCCCATATCGTCGACCATGAACAAGACGATGTTCGGCCGTCCGTCCTGAGTGGGATGTGCCTCGAGCGAGGCTACAGCGACAACCATCGAGGCCATCGCTACGGGAACACGAGTTCTCAACTTACCTCTCCTTCGCTTGATAGACCTCTTCGATGCTCATGGGCTTCTTGATGTTGCCGAGCAATTTCACCTGTCCGTTGGGCAAGACGGCATAGTTCAGTTCGTTGCGCAGACCTGTGAAGTCACGCCAGGGGCCAAGCTTATCGTAGCAGATGAAGTCGGTGAACTGGTGCTCAGCCTGCCACTTGTCCATCAGTTCGGGGATGAAATAGATGCCGGGCTCCACAGTGAACACGAAGCCGGGCTCGAGCGGGCGAGCCAGACGCAACGACTTGAAGCCGAACTGCGTGCTCTTCGTGTCGCCGTCGAGGTAGCCTACATACTGCTCGCCGAGGTTTTCCATGTTGTGGACATCCAGTCCTACCATGTGTCCGAGTCCGCAGGGGAAGAACAGGGCATAGGCTCCGATGCGTGCAGCCTCAGCAGGGTCGCCCTTCATGAGTCCGAGCGACTTCATGCCTTCACATATCTTAGTGGCAGCAGCGATATGGGCATCGCGGAAAGGCACACCGACGGCAAGCGTGTCCACGGCTGCATAGAACGAAGCGAGATGAATCTCGTAGATGGTCTTCTGCCGCTCCGTGAAGCGTTTGCCTACGGGCATCGCCGATGAGAGGTCACCTGCATAATGCGACCTTGTCTCGGCGCCAGCGTCGAGCAGGAAGATATCTCCCTCCTTGCATCGATGGATGAAGCCGTGGTTGTGCAGCACCTGTCCCTGCACGGTGGCAATCGTGGGGAAGGCGAGTGCGTTGCCATGGCGGCAGGCCACCTCCTCCACCGCGGCAGCTACTTCGCTCTCGTGAACGCCGGGGTGCACGGCACGGTAGGCGGCCAGGTGCATCTCTGTGCTGAGGTCTACGCTCTCTTCGATGAGCAGGATCTCTTCCATGTCCTTGTGGTTGCGTTGCGCCACAATCGCCTTGATGAAAGGCACACTCGCACGTGAAGGCTGTGCTGCAGGCTCTATGCCCAGCAACTCCCATAGCCATACGCGGTGGTCGCCACGGTAGGGTGGTAGGAAGTGGATGGGCTGTCCTTTCTTCATCGCTTTGTCCAAGTAGGTTTTCAGCTCAGCCATCGGACGCGTGTCGGTGATGCCGAACACTCTGGCCCGTTCCTTCAGCGTGGGCATCGTCCCCGTCCATACCACGTCATCGATGGTCAGTTCGTTGCCGAAGACGATGATACGGTCTTCGTCCACATCAATGATGGCAGCGAGATCGGGGTTGTCCAGTCCGATGAAATAGAGGAAGGTACTGTCCTGACGGAATCGATAGGTATTGTCGGTGTAGTTCATGCCCACTTCGGCGTTGCCAAGGAAGAGCAACAGACCGCTGCCCATGTCTTTCTTCAGCTGGGCACGGCGTCGGATGTAGGTTTCAGTTTTGATTTTCATAACCTGTTTTTGCTTGTTTTGTTGGCAAAAATACGATTTTTTCTTGATACACCCACTCTTTTTCAGAACTTTTCTTTTGAAAAGTCCGTTCATTCCCCTTTTTTCATCATTTATTTGCCTTCAAACAGCAATCGTCCCTACCCGAATCTGTCAGGAAGGGACGATAAATCAAGTTGCACGAAGGTCGACTAAAGAAGTGGCAATAGCGTTTGCATGGCGGGTGGCACGGCGTGGTTGATGTCCATGCTTTCCACTTTCTGCAAGAAGTAGAGTCCTTTCTTAGTATGGCCGAGTCCGAGGTGACCGAGAGCCATCATGAGGTTACAATGGATGGTGTTCTTCTCCTGCAGGTCGCCGTCCCAGATGAGCAGGTCGGGCAACGAGACGGCGAAGTAGTCCATCGTCTGTTCCTCGAAGATATGTTGCTGGCCGTAGTTGATTAACTTGTAGCACAAACCGCGGGACATGTCAATTAAAGATTTACCATTTAATGATTTACTATTTACCATTTGGGCTGCGCCCTGTTCGTCCTTTGGCGATTCGAGTTCTGCAAGGCGACGATAAGCTAAAGCGGCGTAGAAGATCTTGTCGGGTTTGGCGTCGTTATAGTACATGGCAGCGGCAGGCTCCGTAGGTCCTTCGGTAGCCAACTCATAGTGATGGCGTGCTTCGTCGAGGTTGCCCAACTTCTCATAGGCGAGTCCGAGCAGGTAGTGGAAATCGTTCTCCTGTGCGCCATAGAGCTTGCCTTCGCCGAGATGAAGAGGATACTCAAGGCATTCCTTAAGCAAGCGAATAGCCAATTGCACGCCCTCTGCCTTCTCTGCGTCCTTACAGGTCTCTTTGAGTAAACGTTTCGCTTGCTCCACGCGGCAGATCTGATACTGAGCCGAAACCTTACCTTCGCCACCCTCCCAAGGATGGAAGATGTGGCTGTCCAGTTTGTGCATGGCTTCTTCGTAGCGGCCTACTTGATTCAGCAGGGTAATCTCCTCGAGTACAAGGTCGTCGCGTCGTTGAATGAGCGCAGGGTATTGCTGTAGGAAGGCGAGGCGCTCGGCATGAGGACGTTGCAGACGTTTGTAAAGTTGGTCGAGTTCCATGAGCACGCGTTCATCTTTCTTGTCGAGCTGGAAGGCGCGCTCCATATACTCCACAGCTTCATCTTGACGTCCTTGTTTATTGAATCGTGCGAGAGCCAAGTTACGCCAGACGGTGGGGAACTTCGGGTCGAGTTTGGCCGATAGCTCCCAGTTCTCTATGGCGAGGTCATACTGCCGCTTGTCGTAGTAGAGACAACCGAGGTAGTAGGGTGCGCGGGCTCCATCGGGGTTCATGGTCTTAGCCATGTTTAGCGTGACGACGTCCTCTATGCGGTTGGGGAAGCAGCAGTAGCTATCCACCTTCTCGGCTTGTTCGAACGAGGCGTTGGCGGCTACGGCGTCGCCCAATTCCAGTTGCGCCCAACCTGTATAATAATAGGTCATCGGATGTTTCGTCTTGCACATCTTCAGGATGTCTATGCACTCTTGCCACAAACCAGCCTGCGCATAGTCGAGCGCCAGTTCGTGGTAGTTATACACGCTGCCGTGCATCATCTCAGTCATTTCCTTCAGCAGGTCCTTGTCCTTCGTAAGGAGGTATTGTTCGTAACGGATGCCGTAATTGAAGGGGTCCAGTCGTAGCGACTCCTTGATGAGCGACAGCCGTTCGTTCAGTTCCTGCGAACTACCCATCTGCAGCCCCCCCTTCTGCTTGCCGTCCTGAAGTTTGCGCAGTACTACAGCCTTCAATGCACGTGCCTTGTGGTTGCAACTGTTGAAGATGAGGCATCGGTTGAGCTCGTCGAGGGCGTCGTCGAGGCGCATCTCGGAGACGCTAATGCAGGCGGCTTCGAAATAGCCGGCATCGGCCCAAGCCTTGTTCCAAGTTGATTTCCAGAACAGTTCGTAGGCCTCTTGCTTGCGGAATTGGAACTTCAGCGCCAATGCCAGGTTGAAGATAGCCTCGCCATCGTAGGGGTTAGGGTTGCGTTTCTGCCATATCTTCACGGCCTTTCGTAAGTAAGTTTCGGCCTTGTCAAAGCGACCGCGTCGCAGGTACCATAGCCCCATCTGATTCAGACAACGCACATCGTTGGGATCACGGCGCAGCGCCTCCTCGTAGTAATCGAGTGCCGACCATGTGGCGTGGCGGTATTGTTCCAAGTGCAAGCCTGTCAGGAAGAGTTGGTCGTTGGTCTTCGTTTGCTCAGGGGGCAGCGCAGCCTCGGCAGCATCGGGGATAGGACGGACCTCATCAGGCTCGGGGGACCAGGACAACAATGGAACAGACCCAGCTCGGCCCATAGGAACGCTCAATGCCTCGAGAGCCGCAGAAACCTTATATATATTAAATGCGAGGTCGGAGAAGTTAAAGTTTTTGATGTCAACCTCTTTGGAGAAAACGGCTTCGGGTGAGAGGGTGACGACCTCGTCGAAGAGAATAGGGTCCTTGGCAGAAAGCACCAACCGCACCTCCTTCTTCAAAGTGGCCAGCACTTTGAAAGTGACCTTACTCCCCTCGCCTGTTGGAGAGGGGACGGGGGTGAGGCTGAAGAGGAAGTCCTTCGTGGCCTGCTTGACCACGCCTAGTTCTCGGTAGGGCATGAAGTACTGCGTGAACTGTTTCTCCTCATAGGGCATCAGCCACGTGAAGTCTGGCTGGTTCTCGGTATAGACACCCGCCATCAGTTCGATGTAGGGGCGGAACCCAGAACGGAGTTTATCAATGGACAATGGACTATGGTCAATGCCTTCTTGTTGTTCGTCGTGCGCAGCCAATTTCCCATTTTCAGTT
>CADCOX010000075.1 GCA_902803195.1 uncultured Bacteroidales bacterium | reverse complement strand
GCCGTACGACGGAAGATGCCACGTATGCTCTGCCGCGAACGTTCGTCCTCGCTGACCATCTCGGCGATGATGTCCTGTGCACCCTGCAACGCGTCCTCGGGCGTCGGCACCTCGGGCGTAACGAAACGTTCGGCGGCCTTTGTCGGATTAGACTCACGCTGCATTAACAACAGATTGGCCAAGGGCTCAAGGCCATGCTCACGTGCCACCTGAGCACGTGTGCGACGCTTGGGCTTATAGGGTAGGTAGATGTCCTCGAGCTCGGTCGCATCCCAGCAGCCGTCGATGCGCGCCTGCAACTCGGGCGTCATGCTTTCCTGCTCGGTGATGGTCTTGACGATGGTCTCCTTGCGTTTGGCAAGTTCTTTGAGGCGGTCGTTCTGTTCGGCGATGGCTGCGATCTGAACCTCGTCGAGGGCGCCAGTGCGCTCCTTGCGATAACGGGCGATGAAAGGAATGGTGGCGCCATCGTCGAGCAACGACAAGGTTCCCTCGACCTGCTTCTGACGCAACCCGAGGCGTTGGGATATGAGTTGGGCAAAAATAGTTGTTTCCATTGTAGTAAGTATGACTTTCGGAGGCAAAGATAAGAAGAAAAATGTTAAGCTCGGCGTTTTTCCAGTGAAAAATGAATAATGAATCATGAAAAAGGTTTTCGTTTTGGTTAACACTAACGTTATTTTCACTATCTTTGTGCCCAAATTTAAATAACACAACAATGCAAATAGGTGATCAAGTAAGATTTCTGAACGAAGTCGGAGGAGGGCGCATCACGGGTTTCCAAGGCAAAGACATCGTGCTGATAGAAGATGCCGATGGCTTCGACATTCCCATGCTACGCTCGCAAGTGGTGGTAATAGAGACGAACGCTAACAACTTTGAGCGGAAGAAGAAAGAAGAGGAGAAACCTGCACCACGGTTTCGCTACCTCGACGATGGCCAAGATGATGACCCATCGGAGCGTCCCATCAGCTTCCAACCGAAGCCTCAGGAGCGTAAGGGTGGCGAATTGCTGAACGTGTGTCTGGCCTTCGTGCCCGAGAACTCGCGCGAGTTGAGCAACACACGCTTCGAGGCTTACCTCATCAACGATTCGAACTACTACGTCAGCGCCGCCTTCGCCAACAACGAGGGAGCGGCTTGGCACCTGCGCTGGCAAGGAACGATTGAGCCCAATACGAAGCAATACGTCGAGACGTTTGACCGCTCGGCGTTGAATGACCTCGAACGCCTCAGCGTGCAACTGATTGCATGGAAACAGGACAAGCCTTTCATGCTGAAGCCCGCCGTGGGCGTGGAACTGCGACTGGATATGGTGAAATTCTACAAGTTGCACGTGTTCCAGCCATCGCCTTTCTTCCGCGAACCAGCTCTGATTTATGATATCGTGCGTGACGATCGCCCCATCCGTCAGGTGTTTATCGAGGCCGAAGAGGTACTCGATGCGATGAGGGGCGGGAGTGTTAACGATAACGGAAACGATAACGTTAACGATAATGGGCGCTCGGCGCGAAGCGACGCTTCAAACTTGAAGAACGATAACGGGAGCGATAACAGACGCTCGGAACTTAGCGATACTTCAGACTCGAAGAAAGAAAGCGAAAACGATAGCAAGCGCACCAACGAGCCCAACTCTCCCCTACCCGACTATATCACAACGCTCGAGTCCCTCAGGACAGTAGCTCCCGCTGTCCCCCAACGTACACGCGAGGAAGAGCGCGAAGCCTTGAAGGCTGCCAAGCGTGCGCTCAAGGCCGAGCAGAAAGCTCTTCAAGCACAGGAGATGGCACGCAAAGCCGAGCAACAACGCCGTGAGCGAGCTGCCGATGAGCAGAAACGCGACTATCTGGAAGTGGACTTACATATTGATGCGTTACTCGACAACATCGAAGGACTCTCGCCCAGCGTCTTACTGAACACGCAACTCACAGAGTTCCGAATCATGATGGACCGCAACATCCGCAAGAAGGGGCAGCGCATCGTCTTCATCCACGGGAAAGGCGACGGGGTACTGCGCGAAGCGCTCATCAAGGAACTGACCCACCGCTATCGCACCTGCACCTACGAGGACGCGCCTTTCCAGCGCTACGGACACGGTGCCACCATGGTGACGATCAAGTAAAGTTGAGAGTTTAAAGTGTAGAATTTAGAGTTAAGAGAATAGCGTTTATTGTTAAGCCTTGGAATCACCGAAAGATATACGCATAGCGGATTTCGCCTACGACCTGCCCGACGAACGGATTGCTAAATATCCGTTGGCAGAGCGCGATGCATCGAAACTGCTCATATACAACCACGGCACCATCAGCCATCGCCATTTCCGCGACCTCCCCGAGCTGCTGCCTGAGGGTTCGCTTATGGTCATGAACAACACACGCGTCATCCAGGCACGCCTCCACTTCCGCAAAGAGACAGGCGCCCTCATCGAAGTGTTCTGTCTGGAGCCTTCTGAACCCCATGATTACGTATTGATGTTCCAACAGACACGCCAATGCCAATGGCACTGCCTCGTCGGTAATGCCAAGAAATGGAAGGAAGGTGCGCTGAGAAGAGTGATTGACGTCGAGGGCAAGACACTGGAACTCCAAGTCGAGAAAGGCGAGGGCGACCTCATCCGCTTCAATTGGTCGGACGATAATGTAACTTGGGCACAAGTGCTGGATGCCTGTGGCGAGCTGCCCATCCCACCCTACCTGAACCGCAAGACTGAGGAGAGCGACCTGCGTACCTATCAGACGGTCTACTCGAAGGTGAAGGGAAGCGTAGCTGCACCTACGGCAGGGCTTCACTTCACGCCCTCCGTGCTCGAGGCCATCGATCGCCGAGGCATTGAACGTGCCGAACTGACGCTACATGTCGGCGCTGGCACTTTCAAGCCTGTAAAAAGCGAACGCATTGAAGGGCATGAGATGCACAGCGAATGGATTTACGTTCCCCGTGGCGTTGTCGAAGCACTCATTCGTCACAATGGGGTATGTACAGCCGTAGGCACCACCAGCGTTCGCACACTCGAATCACTTTATTATATCGGAAAGAAGATTATCGCCAATCCCGACATCAGCGAAGAGGAGATGAAGGTTGGGCAATGGGAGCCGTATGATTCGGCGAAGGATCAATCTGAAGGGGTTCTGCCACGTCTCCACGCAATCATCGAATGGATGGATCGGAACCACACCAACGCCTTGCACACGGCCACACAAATCATCATAGCTCCAGGCTACGAGTATCACATCGTGCGGCGGATGATCACAAACTTTCATCAGCCACAATCCACCCTGCTGCTACTCGTGTCGGCCTTCGTCGGAGGAGAGCGATGGAAAGAAATCTATCGCTATGCCCTTGACAACGACTTCCGTTTTCTGAGCTATGGCGACAGCAGCTTGCTTATCCCCTAATGATGAACGGGCCTAGAGTGTAACACCTGTCTTGAAGATGGCGAATTCTGCATTGCCATGAATCTCCGCGGTCGTACGTTTGTGACCGGAGAGGACATCGATGACATACACGACGAAACGTTGCAACAGTTCGTCCATAGAGACATCTTCGAGGAGTACGCCCGCATCGAAATCAATCCATTGCGGCTTACGACGGGCCAGTTCGCTATTGGTGGACACCTTCAACGTAGGCACAAACGTGGAGAAAGGCGTACCGCGGCCAGTAGTGAAAAGCACAATCTGACAACCTGCAGCAGCAAGGGCCGTGCTCGCAACAAGGTCGTTACCAGGGGCTGAGAGGAGATGGAGGCCAGACTCTCTAGCGTCCAAGCAATCACCATATCCAAGCACTCCAACCACTGGTGCCGATCCTGCCTTCTGTGTACAACCGAGCGCTTTCTCCTCAAGTGTAGAAATGCCTCCTGCCTTGTTCCCTGGTGACGGATTCTCACCTACAGGCTGGCCGTGACTGAGGAAATAGTCTTTAAAATTGTTGACGAGGCTGATGGTTTGCTGCAACACCTCCTCCGACACAGCACGACGCATGAGAATGGTTTCTGCGCCAAACATCTCAGGCACTTCAGTGAGGACAGCTGTACCGCCCTGTTCCTTACAAAGCCAATCGGTGAAGGCTCCCAACAACGGATTGGCCGTTATACCCGAGAAACCATCTGAACCTCCGCACTTCAATCCCACACGTAGTTTGCTAATAGGAACCTGCACTCGCTCGTAGGTTTGAGCCTGTTCGTAAAGTTCCTTGACGATGGCTACGCCTGCTTCCACCTCGTCGCCTTCTACTTCCTGACAGATGAGGAAACGGATGCGCTGCCGGTCATAATCACCTAACATTTTCTCGAAGTCACGCGGCTGATTGTTCTCACAACCAAGACCGACAACGAGAACTCCGCCTGCATTGGGGTGCAGCACCATATCCCGAAGAATCTTACGCGTATTCTCGTGGTCGTCGCCGAGCTGGGAGCAGCCGTAATTGTGGGGGAAATAAAGCAGACCCACCCCCTGACCCCTCTCATCAGGGAGGGGAGTAGTTGGCGCGCAGTTATCGAGCGGAGCGAGGCTCTCCCCATTACGGGGGAGCGGCGAGAGGGTCTTTTCTGCTCTTTCAACTATCTGCCTACAAATTCCATTGACACAGCCTACAGTGGGGATAACCCAGATGTCGTTGCGGATACCCACTTGACCATCGGAACGGAGGTAGCCAAGG
>CADCOX010000074.1 GCA_902803195.1 uncultured Bacteroidales bacterium | reverse complement strand
TAGAGGTCGAGGATGCGAGCGAAGTTGGAGGGGTCGCCGACGTCCATGGCATTGGCGATGGTCTGCACAGAAGGACGGGGACGGTAGTCGCCGCTTTGCAGATACTCGTAGAAGACGCTGTTGGCGTTGTTAGCGGCAATGAAGCGCTTGACGGGCAAGCCCATGACATGCCCGAAGAGGGCGGAACAGATATTGCCGAAGTTGCCGGAGGGGACGCAGATGACTAATGGAGAATGGAGAATGGACAATGGAGAATGGACAATGGAGGGTTGATTATGGTCATTATCCATTTTCCATTTTCCATTTTCCATTTTCCTCAGCTGCGCATAAGCCCAGAAGTAATAGAAGGCCTGCGGAAGGAAACGCGCGACATTGATGCTGTTGGCCGACGTGAGGCGCATGTGGGCCTTGAGGTCCGCGTCCATGAAAGCGCTCTTGACGAGGGCTTGACAGTCGTCGAACACGCCGTCGACCTCAACAGCCGTAATGTTCTGCCCGAGCGTAGTGAACTGGCACTCCTGGATGGGCGACACCTTGCCCTTGGGGTAGAGGACGTAGACGTGGATGCCCTCCACGCCGAGGAAACCGTTGGCGACGGCCGAACCCGTATCGCCGGAGGTGGCCACAAGGACATTGACCGAAGACCCGCCCTCGGTCCCTCCCGTCGGGGAGGGGAGCGAGGAAAGGCTCCATTGCAAGAGCCTCGCCATGAAGCGAGCGCCCACATCCTTGAAGGCAAGCGTGGGGCCATGGAAGAGTTCGAGCGCGTAGATGTTAGGCTCGACCTCGACAATAGGCGTGTCGAAAGAGAGGGTGTCGTAGACGATGCGTCGGAGGTCGTCGGCAGGAACATCTTCGCCGAAGAACGCGTCGGCCACGCGGTAGGCTACTTCCTGGAACGTGAGCTCGGCCATCTCGTCCCAAAACGAGGCGGGCAGTTGCTTGATGACCTCGGGCATATAGAGCCCCTTGTCCTCCGCGAGTCCGCGGACGACAGCCTCGCGCAACGTGGCGCGACCGGCTTTGTGGTTTGTGCTGTAGTAGAGCATGATAGAAAAACAATAAGCCTCTCCCCCATCCTCTCCCCTGTTAGGGAGGGGAGCTCAAGTCCTCTGGAAGTCAGCTGGTTATTTGCATACTTCAAATAAGAAGGAGCGCTTAGCTACAAGAGAGGGAGGAGAGTGAACTTGCTATTTAGGATGTGAAATTTTTAATTTAATATGTTTAATGACATTTGCAGTATCATAAACGACTTCTTCGTTAGTAAAGCGAAGTACTCGATAGCCTTTGTTTTGAAGCCAATCGGAGCGTTGCTGATCCTCGTTAGCTTGAGTAGGGGTGTTATGGTATTCGCCATCCACCTCTATAATTAGTTTTATAGATAAGCAAACAAAATCTGCAATATAGTCACCTATAGGATGCTGCCTACGGAAGAGAACACCTAATTGTTTTCTTCTTAGCTCTTGCCAAAGGATATCCTCAGCGAGAGTGGACTCTTTTCGATTGACGCGTGCATGATCTTTTAGTATAGGATAAATATCTGATGAAGCAGTACGATAGAAGTTGGAAGCCTCTTTACCATCTTCTCCCGCTCGGCTCTTTCTCCCCTCCCTAACAGGGGAGGGGTCGGGGGAGAGGCTTGACTGACACATAAACAACCTGATGAACGCATCGCCTTCAAGGAGCCCGTAGGCACCTTCGTGAGCGGCATCCTCGTCGAAGGTCTGCACGTTATCGGGAATCATGCCCGGGGCGTAGATGGTGAAGGGAATAGGTTCGGCAGTATGAGTGCGATGCTCACAGGGCGTGGGATGGTCGGGCAGGAGGGCGATGGCCAAAGGCGGCAGCGAAGGCAACGCATCGAGGACGCGCTGGACGAGGCGATGGTCGAGGTCCTGAATCGTCTGAAGCTTGAGCGGTACAGAGCCGTCGTGACCGGCTTCGTCGCTGGCCTCGACATGAAGGTAGACGAAGTCGTAACCCTTGCGAAACGCCTCGATGGCGGCGTCGGCCTTAGCCTCGTAGGCGGTGTCGGCAAGACCTGTAGCGCCAGGGACGTTGATGACATCGAGGCCGGCATAGCGACCGATGCCACGGATGAGGTCGACGGCTGTGATGACAGCACCCCGACGGACCTGGGGGAAACGCTCGGTGAGCGGTACCATCTGCGGACGATAGCCCCCACCCCATGGCCAGATGCTGGAAGCCATGTCCTTGCCCTCACGCGCGCGTTCCTTATTGAAAGGATGCTGGAGGAGGAGGGCTTGGGAACGGACGACGATATCGCGCAGGAGGGCAGCCGTCTCCTCGGCTTCAGGAATCTCGGCTGCTATCTGATGCTGCCTCCAAGGCTGTCCGGGGATATCATGAGGCGGCGTGCAGAGGAGGTGCTTGTTGCCGCCTTTGACAACGAGGAGGTGGCGGTACTGCACGCCTGTGTAGAAGCGCACACGCCCCTGATACTTCGGGTCGGAGGCCAGGTTCTCGTTGAGGTAATCGATGAGCGGAGCGGCTTCCTCTGTCTCGAGGCGACCGCAAGAGTGATTCTTGAGCATCTCGCCTTCGATGCAGACGAAGTTGCAACGCAGGGCGAGGTCATCGGGGGCCAGTTCCACGCCAATGGCAGCAGCCTCAAGAGGTCCACGCCCCTCGTAGACGAGATGTTGGTCGTAGCCAAGGATGCTGCTGTTGGCCACCTCCGAACCGGGATGGAAGCCGTCGGGGACCGTCTTCAGGCGCCCACAACGTCCATTGCGGGCCAGCCAATCCATGGCGGGCGTGTCGGCATATTGAAGAAGCGTCTTTCCGCCAAGCGAAGGCACATGCCAGTCGGCCATGCCGTCGCCAAGGATGACGAGGTGGCAGATAGGCCCAACGCCCGCCCTCCCTTGCGGGGAGGGAGCAGAAAGTATTTGAGTGTCTAAATTATTATTCATTATAGAGATATAGCTGCTACTGCACCCACTTAAGGTGTGTTCTATGAATTAACAAATTCTCTATGAATTATCTTTCAAAGCTAATTTATAGAACCCACTTAAAGAAGTCCACTTCCTGAAAGGTAAGCAGCCTCCCCCTGCAAGGGGGAGTGAGGAGAGGGTCTAAATATTAGCAATACTCATGATGTCGGCGAAGACGCCAGCAGCTGTCACGCTGGCCCCAGCGCCGTAGCCCTGAATGAGCATCGGGTATTCGCGATAACGCTCGGTGGTGAGCATGACAATGTTGTTGCTGCCTTCGAGTCCATAGAACGGATGTCCCTTGGGAATCTCAGCCAAGGCTACGCGGGCATGGCCGTCCTCGTACTTGGCTACAAAACGCCAGCACTTGCCCTCCGACTCGAGGCGTGCACGGCGCTTCTCGAACTCGTCGTCGAGCGAAGGCAGCGACTGCCAGAAGGTCTCGACATCGCCCTTGAAGAACGCATCGGGAATGAAGAGGCTGGCCTCCACGTCGGACTGCTCGAGCTGGTAGCCCGCTTCGCGAGCCAGGATGACCAGTTTGCGGATGACGTCGGTACCGCTGAGGTCGACGCGAGGGTCGGGCTCGCTGTAGCCTTCGTCCTTGGCCATGTGGACGGTCTGACTGAAGGGCACGTCGGCACTGATCTTATTGAAGATGAAATTGAGCGTGCCGCTGAGCACCGCCTCGATGCGCAGAATCTTATCGCCCGAATGGATGAGGTCATTGATGGTGCGGATGATGGGGAGGCCGGCGCCGACATTGGTCTCGAAGAGGAACTTGACGCCACGGCGCTGGGCGATGGCCTTGAGTTCGTGGTAGTTGGCATAGTCGCTGCTGGCCGCAATCTTGTTGGCCGCAACGATATTGACGTTGTGTTCGAGGAAATCGTGATAGAGGGCGGCCACCTCGGGCGAGGCCGTGCAGTCGACGAAGACGGAATTGAAGATGTTCATGCCGATGACCTCGTCGTGCAGACGGCGGACGTTGCTCTCGGGTGCCGACTGCAACAGTTCGCGATAGCGGTTGAGGTCGAGTCCCTCGCGGTCGAAGATGGCTCGACGGCTGCTGGCCAGGCCTACCACATTCAGCTTCAATCCCTGCTCGCGCATGAGTTTCTCCTGCTGCGAGGCAATCTGCCCGATGAGCGACTTGCCCACGGTGCCGACGCCACAGAGGAAGAGGTTCAGGACCTGATACTCGGAGAGGAAGAACGCATCATGGATGACGTTCAGCGTCTTGCGCAAATACTTGGAATCGACAACGAAGGAGATATTGGTCTCTGAGGCACCCTGTGCGCAGGCTATCACGCTGATACCCGAGCGGCCGAGCGTGCCGAAGAGTTTGCCTGCGATGCCGGGCGTATGCTTCATATTCTCGCCCACGACAGCCACGGTGGCCAGTCCGCCTTCGGCCTGCATGGGGAACATGGCGCCCGTCTCAATCTCCTTGGCAAACTCATCGTTGAGGACACGGCAGGCGGCGGCAGCATCCTGATCGCGCACGCCGATGCTGGTGCTGTTCTCCGACGAGGCCTGCGAGACCATGAAGACGGAAATGCCATTCTCGGCCAGGACCGAGAAGATGCGCCGGTTGACGCCAATCACACCGACCATGGAGAGGCCCGCTACGGTGATGAGCGTAGAGCCCTTGATGCTGGAGATACCCTTGATGAGACGGCTGTCGTCGGCCACCTCCTTCTTGATGACGGTACCGGGCGCATCGGGGTTGAAGGTGTTCTTGATGCGGATGGGTATGTTCTTGACACAAACAGGATAGATCGTAGGAGGATAAACAACCTTAGCGCCAAAGTTGCACAACTCCATGGCCTCGATGTAGGAGAGCTCGGGGATGACATAAGCCGAGGATATCACACGCGGGTCGGCTGTCATGAAGCCGTCGACATCGGTCCATATCTCGAGCGAAGTGGCATCGAGTGCAGCGGCGATGATGGAGGCCGTGTAGTCCGAACCGCCTCGTCCGAGGTTAGTGACCTCGCCACTCTCGGCATCGGTGGAGATGAAGCCCGGCACGAGCGAGATGGGCGGCAGGCTGGTCCATGTCTGTCGCACGAGTTGATTAGTCAGCTCGCTGGCGAGGAGTGAACGTCCTCCCTTCACCTCGGTCTTGATGAACTGCCGGCTGTCGTACCACTGGGCTCCGTCGATGAGCGTGGCAACGATATGGCTGCTGATGCGCTCGCCATAGCTGACGATAGTGGCCTGCGTCTTGGGCGACAGGTCGCGGATGAGGTAAACGCCTTGATAGATAGAGCGCAGCTCCTCGAGCATACGGTCGACCTCGAGGATGAGCCGCTGACGAGCGGCACCCTCAGGGATGACCGCGTGAATCATCGCATGATGACGTTCGGCCATCTCGGCATACTCGGTCAGATAGGCGACGTCGCCAGCTACGGCCAGCTGCGAGGTGCGGATGAGTTTGTCGGTGATGCCGCCGAGGGCAGAGACGACGACGATAACGGGTTCGGTCTGTGACTCTACGATACGCTTGACGTTGCGGATGCTGTCGGCGGAGCCAACGCTGGAGCCGCCAAATTTGAGGACTTTCATGTGCGTGCGTGTAGTAATGGGCTGCAAAAATAATGAATAAAAGCCAAAAACTTGCTATTCACGTCAAATAATTACTTCAAGCCCCTCAAAAAAACAATTTATGTCAACTCGCGGTCTCGTCGGCCAGCACGATTTCCTCTTCCTCAAGCATCTGATGCAGCACTCTGCCCAAGAGTGTGGCAGGGACCTCGGGTAACTGTATCTGCAAGAGCGAGGTAGGATGATGACGGTCAACGAAATCCAGGATGAGCCGTCGCACCTCGGCTTCATCGCATTCGGGCAAAACACCCTTATGCGTACAATTGTCGCATAGTCCGCAGTCGCTCTTCGTCTCCTCGCCAAAATAACGGAGGAAGAAACGGCTCCGGCACTCGTCGGTCTCGAGATACTCGATCATCGTCTGAACGCGCTTGCTCAACTCGCTTTTGCGGTCGGCATAGACTCGCGGTGGCAGCACAATCTCGTCGCGCTCGACCCGCCGTTGCGTGAAAGTCAGATAAGGAATGAATTTACGCGGGATGAACTGCAGGATGTGACGCCGACTCAGTTCGATCAGTTGCTCGCTGACTGCCAGTTCGGTGACGCCGAGGGCGTGAGCGATCTCGTCCTCGTGGATGGTAGCGTACTCGCTGAAGATGCCGGTGCAGGTGCGCAACAGGTGATGGAGGACGCGATCGGCAAGAGGTGGCAGCTGTATGCCGTAGAGGCTGTCGCGCCCGACGGACATCATGACGCGGCTGTGATTCTCCTCGGCATCTGTCCACTCGATGAATCCCGCTCGCGAGAGCAGACCGAGGGCGTTGTAGGCACGCACGGGGAAATGGCGGAAGCGGCGACAGAACTCTTCGAGGTCGAACTCACGCGTGACGCCTCGACCATCGCCCATCGCCATCTGCAGGAAGCAGCAAGCGTCCTCGTAGACCTGAGCGACGTAGTCCTCGGGTGGGAAGGTATCGTCGATGCGCCGTCGGAGGATACCTGCCGACCGGCTGTCATAGAGGAGCACCGCATGGGCCGTCTGTCCGTCGCGGCCTGCACGTCCCGCCTCCTGGAAATAAGCCTCGGGCGAATCGGGGACATCGGTATGGATGACCAGACGGACATCGGGCTTGTCGATGCCCATGCCGAACGCGTTGGTGGCGACCATCACACGGATGCGTCCCTCCCGCCAGGCCTTGGCACGCTCGTTTTTCTCGAGGTTGGTGAGGGCAGCGTGGTAATGGGTTGCGGTGATGCCTTGCGACATAAGCCAGGATGCCAGCTCGCGCGTGGCCAAACGGCTGCGGGTGTAGATGATGGCAGAACCGGGCAGGAAGCGCAGCAGTTGCTCGACCTCCTGTTCTTTGGTCGAAGTGATGTGCTGAACGGAATAGACAAGATTCTTGCGCTCGAAACTCATCCGAAGGACGTTCGGCGAACGGAAGAGGAGCTGTCGCTGGATGTCCTCGACCACTTCGGGCGTGGCCGTGGCCGTCAGCGCCAACACGGGCGTGTCGGGCAGCATACGCCGGATGTCGGCTATCTGCGTGTAGGAGGGACGGAAGTCATAGCCCCACTGAGAGATGCAATGGGCCTCATCGACGGTGACGAAGCTGACGTGCATGCGAGAGAGTTTGGCGCGGAAGAGTTCTGAGCCTAATCGTTCGGGGGAGACATAAAGGAACTTGTAATTGCCGAAGATGCAGTTCTCGAGCGCCGTGATGACTTCGTCGCGGGTCATTCCCGTGTAGACGGCAGCTGCCCGTATGCCCTGATGGCGGAGGTGCTCCACTTGATCCTTCATCAAGGCAATCAACGGGCTAATGACCAGGCACAGGCCCTCAGCAGCGAGGGCAGGCACCTGAAACGTGATGCTCTTGCCGCCACCCGTAGGCATGAGACCGAGGGTGTCGCGACCGCTGCCAATGCTCTCGATGATCTCCTGCTGGATACCACGGAAGGAGCTGTAGCCGAAATATTCTTGGAGGATATGGTGATAAACGGACTCTCCCCCACCCCTCCCTGATGGGGAGGGAGCGGTTTCGCTTGAAGATTGAAAATCTGCAGTATTCATCTCATGGGGGCCACCCCCTCACTGCGAGGGGTTGGGGAGGGTCTATCATTCTTCGCTCGGCCTGATATCTTCGATCTGCAACTGTACCTCGCTGCGCTTGTGCGAATTCTCTTCGACGCTGTAGCAGATGTCGAACGCACGTTTGCTCTTGATGAAACGAGCTTGCGAACTCTGGCCAAAGGCGATGCCGCTGACAACCGTTGAGCTCTTATTATCCACTAGTTCCAACTTTATGTGCTCCTGGTGGTGGCCGACTACCTTGCTCGTGCCGTAGTCGTAGACATGCTCGGTCGCGAAGAGGGGCTTCGGGTTATCGGGGCCGAAGGGGGCGAAGCGTCGCAGGTCGTTGTAGAAGCGATGGTTGATATCTTTGAAGTCGAGCAGACCGTCGATGTTCAGTTCGGGCTGGATCTGCGAGTCGAGGATGTGCTCGTTGACATAGGCCTCGAAACGTTCGGTGAACGCCTCGACATTCTCCACGCGCATCGAGAGGCCGGCGGCATAGGTGTGCCCGCCGAAGTTCTCGAGCAGGTCGCGACAAGCGTCGATGGCCCGGTAGACATCGAAGCCTCCGACAGAACGTGCCGAACCCGTGGCCATATCGTCGGTGCGGGTGAGCACGACGGCAGGACGCGTGTAGACCTCGGTCAGGCGGGAAGCTACGATACCGATGATGCCCTTATGCCACTCCTCGTTGTAGATGACGATGGCACGCTGCTCATGGCCGGGGTCCAATTGCTCGACGATGCGATTGGCCTCCTGAGTCATCTCCTTGTCGAGGTCCTTACGCTGGTCGTTGTAGGCATTGATCTGCAACGCCATGCGATGCGCACGAACTGGGTCGCGCTCGACGAGCAATGCCACGGCCTCGCTGCCGCTCTGCATACGTCCCGAGGCGTTGATGCGCGGTCCAATCTTGAAGATGATATCGCTCATGGTGATGTCGCGGTCCATGAGCCCGCAAACCTCGATGATGGCTTTCAAGCCCACGCTCGCCTTGGAGTTGATCTGCTTGAGGCCATGGTAGGCCAGCACGCGGTTCTCGCCCAATATGGGGACGATGTCCGAGGCGATGCTGACGGCGCAGAGGTCCAACAAGGGCACCAGTTGCGAGAACGGAATCTGGTTGTCGATGGCAAAGGCCTGCATCAGTTTAAAGCCCACGCCACAGCCCGAGAGATGCTCGTAGGGATAGGTAGCGTCGGTGCGCTTGGCGTTGAGGATGGCCACCGCCGGCGGCAGCACCTCGTCGGGCACGTGATGGTCGCAGATGATGAAGTCGATGCCCTGTTCCTTAGCATAGGCAATCTCCTCGACCGCCTTGATGCCGCAGTCGAGCACGATGATCAGTCCTACGCCTGTCGACTTGGCGAAATCCACACCTTTTCGGCTGACGCCGTAGCCCTCCTCATAGCGGTCGGGGATGTAGAAATCGATGTTGGTTGTGAATTGTTGCAAGAATCGGTAGACGAGCGCCACGGCCGTACAGCCGTCGACGTCGTAGTCGCCGTACACCAGTATGCGTTCCTTGCGTCCGAGCGCCCTGTTCAAGCGGTCCACGGCCACCCTCATGTCGCGAAACAGGAAGGGGTCGAGCAACTCGCTCAACTGTGGACGGAAGAAACGCCGAGCCTCGGCCGCCGTGGTGATACCACGGTCCAATAACAGCCGTCCCAACGCAGGATGTATGCCTACGTCGGCTGCCAGCTGCTTAGCGGCTTCGGCACGTTCGGGTGTGGGCGGTTCGTAGTTCCATTTGTAGTTCATTTATATGTTGTTTTTATCCAATTCTTGTCACGGATGCCTATAATAAGCGGTCAAAGATAAACAAAAAGTTGCAGCACACGGCTGCAACTTATGTTAATTTGCGCTAAACGCCCTGTTTTTTTACGCTCAGACCATAGTTGGAGGGCAAAACGAGCGATTACCGATGACCGAATTATCGGACAACGACCTTCTTACGGCCGACGATATAGATGCCTTTCTTGAATGGCACTCTACCCGAAGCGGCGACACCCCCTTCACGAACGCGAACCCTACGTCCGCTCAGGTCATAGATGTTCCCGTTCCCGTTACCGTTAACGTTATTGTTCCCGTTATCGTCAACGTCACCTATCCCTGTGGTTAGATAGGCTTGCGTAGCATTAAGTACCGTGTTGGCGCGCAAGTTGTCCTTGACGATGGGATGAACGATAGCTACGATGCGGCGCCCAGTACCCCCAAAGCCCTTGACGCCTTCGGCGGCAGGGAAGGTGACGTCGAACGTGCCGTCGTGCGCTATCTCGAGGCGGTCGCCAGCAGCGTTAGCCGTGTAGTGATGCAGGATGACGCCATTGTGACGGAAGACGTCCATCAAGTCAGCAGGGGCATCGGGGTCGCCCGTAAGGCCTTTCTGAGGATAGACTTGAGGGCTGATGCCGTCCTCCACAAGGTAGCAGGAAAGATAGAGCTCGCTCTCACGCAGGTCGCGTGCCACACGCCCCTTGACATGGACGCCGTTCTCCGTAGCACTGACCACCTCCACTTCGGCCATCGCAGGCATGGCGGCAGCAATGGCCAACGCCTCGGCATAAGGTGCAGGCGACATGTCGCGTATGCCTTGTACAATCTTACTCTCACCTTCCATCATAGCACGATTATACATGATGGCGGGATTGTATTCGTTCTCGTAACCGCCGAACACGTAGACGATTTCGCGGTCGGGGCCGCACGTGAACACGTCGTCGGCAAAGCCGCTGTGGTGGGAGAGGTAGACATAAGGACCCTCGTAGGCTTCAAAAGCCTTCTCGAGGAAATAGGCCATCTGTGGACAGTTGATGCAATACTGACTAGTGAACTCCTCGACGAGCGGCGTGCGAATGAAGTTGTCGAAGGTCACATAGAGCGAAGACACGCCAGGCCGGCCTGCCTGCGCCGTCTCGCCATTCACGCCCTCGACCGTCGCCTGCCAGCCGACAGCCGTGCCTTCAGTCGTGCCCGAATGAAGGGAAGTGGTAATGACTGTACTCTCATAGGGGCCGACGGGTGCATCCAAGGAGATACGCCTGACGGTAGGTTGTTGAGCCCCTTCACCCAACATTGCGACGTCGAGCGTCTGGATGGGAACGGACGAGAAATTGTGAATATACAGTTCGCCCTCGAAGTCGGCATCGGGAGCTACCGTCTGCGGGTAAGTCGTATTCTGCGCATAGGCCGTTCGCTCAATCAGAGGAGCCGCTGCCTCGTCGACAAGAGCCGCGATGAGCAGGGTGCCACGATCCGTGAACTCCTCCCAAGACTTCTTCGCCAAGTTGACTAGGCACGACTGCGGCACCGTAGCACGAGAATAAGCCATGAGCGGATAGGGGGTTCCAATGGTCTCGTAGACTTGCAAGCCGAGGTAGATGGGCTCGTCGCCGATGGTCAAGGGCTCGTCGAACAAGACGTCGTTCCACCCTTCGGCGAAGTCAGCGTAGAAGGTGCGGACGATATTCTCAGGTTTACCGAGGCTGGCCAAGATGGCCGACCGTTTCTGTCGCGCCTGAGCATAGGCGGCACGTAGGCAACAGCGTACGCCTCGTATCTGCATCCCCTTCATGCGAGCCAAGGCGGGGTCGGTGGCAGGGTCAAAACGCACTAGCCCCTGCACGAACTCGTTTTTGTTACCGCCCAAGCCCGAGAGGTCTTCGGGCACAGGCGAAGAGGGGGCGTAACTATAAGGAATCTGTGCTCGCGTGGCAACGCATGCGAGAGCGAGCAGACAGAGGGATAAAAGGATTCGTCTCATAGGTGGAACTTCGAACAAAACGATTCTACTATTGATACGTCAAATGATATGTCATGCCGTGGCAGGTTGAACAGTCTATCGAACATATTTCTTGCCGCCTACGACGTACACGCCCTTGCGGGAGATGGCATTGACACGACGGCCACTGAGGTCGTAGATGTTCGCGTTGTTCACGTTAGCGTTAACGCTCACATTCTCAATTCCATCGGTCTCATCGATAGAACCTTCATTGCTATTGAACACATGCATAAAGTTTCCGCCTTTGGCTCCGTCGCGATGCACGAAAGCTACAAGGTAGAGATCGTCGCGCTTCCATGAGGGGTCGAGGACGGTCTCGTAAGCGGTTTGGAACTTGCCTTCGCCCTCAATCTCATCGCCTTCGGGAGCAGTGAGGATCTCGCGGACGATGTTGTAGTGGGTGTAATGTCCAAGCTGTTCTTCCTTTTCCTTCTCAGTCCAGAACAGTTGGCTGTCGCTATCCACGAAACGCTCCATGACATACACTGTCACCTTTGCCTTCTCGCCCGCAGGCAGCACGCCCGGTTCCACTTCGCCGCCAACGCGCACGTGGATAGTCTCGCCATCCTCACCCCAGTAGCCGCCCACGTTGACGCCCACGAAGGTAGGATGGTCTATGGATGCGAGAATTGTCTCTCCGCCGTAGGGAGGCAAGAGTACGTCGAACGTAGGATTCCCACTCGATGCTTGTTGGTAGGAT
>CADCOX010000073.1 GCA_902803195.1 uncultured Bacteroidales bacterium | reverse complement strand
CTTATTCAGCCTCGTAGCCGGCAATCTTAGCCATGGCAGGGGCTATCTCGATGTTGTCAATGCGGCCTTGGAAGACTTCTGTACCGGGGCCGATAGCGTAGATGGGCACATAGCCATTGGAGTGACCACCGCTGGCCCAACTGATTAGCGCAGCATCCGAGATGATTCGTTTCGTGGTTTCGCAGAGTTCGTTGATGCGGTCGCCCACTTTTCCGTTCTCGGCTATTGCCTTCTCGATATCATTCCAACGGGCCGTGAGACGTTCTGCCTGTTGATCCGTGAGTTTGATGTGGTCCCACAGACCCATCTCTGCTTTCAGCACCTTCTCCACGGCTGTCTTGGTGAAGGCCTTGGGGTTCTTCTTATACTGCTGGTTGAGCATCCATTTCAGTTCGTCGATGCTCTTGCGCTGATATTTCAACAGGTCGGTATGGAGCTCGTAGGGACCTTTACCCATGACGAGGCCGCCCGTCTCGTGGTCTGCGCTGATGACAATGATGGTCTCGTCGGGATGCTGCAGGTAGAACTCGTAGGCCACTTTTACAGCCTTGTCCATATCAAGGACCTCATTGATGGCATTGCCGATATCATTGCGATGGCAAGCATAGTCAATCATGCCGCCTTCGATCTGGAAGAAGAAACCGTCCTTCTGCTTGCCCATCAGATAGTTGATGCCAGCGCGGACAATCTGTTCCAGTGTCAGGTCGTTCTTGTCTTGATCTAAGGCGTAGGGGATATGGTCGCTGCCGAGCTTTTCGTTCTGATAATCACTTTGGAACATGATCAGTTTCTCTGCTTTGCGTCCTTTCTTCATGTATTCCTTATAGCCACCTGTGAGGATGGTATAGCCAGCCTCCTTAGCCTGCTCGCGGAGCGTGGGCTCGCCTTCCTTGGTGTTGGGACGGTGGAAGTCACAGCCGGCGAAGAAGTCGAAACCGCTCTTGCAGAGGTCTTGACCGATCTCGTAGTACATATTACGGCTGGGTTGATGGCCGTAAAAAGATGCGGGCGTGGCGTGGGTGATGGCTACGTTTGTAGCTATGCCTACGGCTTTGCCTGCGCGTTGCGCCCACACAGCGATGCTGGTGCAAGGCGTCTCCAAGTCTTGTAGCATGCCAATGGCACCATTCTTGGTCTTCTTGCCGCAAGCCAGTGCCGTACCGCCTGCTGCAGAGTCTGTTACGCCATTGAGGGCTGAGTAGGTGTTTACCATGCCCACAACTGGGAAACTTGACATCACGATGGGCTCAATGCCAATCTTACCCTTCAGGGCAGCGAGGTAAGTCTCTGTGACGTTGATCTGATTCACGCCCATGCCGTCGCCAATGAAATAGAAAACGTATTTCACTTGACCTTCGGCCATTGCTGCTACGGCTATTATGGCCGTTATGAGCAGCGATAATAAACGATTCTTCATAGGTTATAATGTTTAAACAATAGATTTCAACCTTTCAGCTTTTCTGCTCGGCTTTGCCGCTTCTTCTCAAGACCCACTACGTTCGAATGAGCGAACAAGTTCGAGCGCGAGCGCAAGCGAGTCTGAAGAACTTTTCAACCTTTCAACTTTTCAATCTTTCAACTTTTCAACCTTTCAATACCGATACGCCAGGCCGACCTTCGCATAGATGGGGAACATCTTGAATTCCACCGTCTGAAAGTCGCCGGGAAACACGCTGCTGAACGCCCAGTCGAGCCCGCCGAACACATTCATGTGCTTCATCGCTTTCCAGTCAAAGAGCACTTCCAAGCCCCAATAGCAGTTGAGCATATTGTCCTTGAAGTCGTAGTTGGCAGGGTTGTCGCGTGTCATCTCCACCTTTTGGCCTGTGGGATTGCCTTCGCGGAGGTAGCCGTCATAGACCATACCCTCAAACGTCTTGTAGTAAAGCATTGACACAAAGGGCCCTGCACTCACGTTCCAACGAGGTGACATGCGTAGGGTGGCCGTCAGGGGGACGGTGGCACCGAGCATCTTCGTGTCGGTCTCATCGGTGCCTGTGAAGTTGCCTTCCAAGTAGTTGCCGTCCTTGGTGATACCCATGCGGTAGTTCTTCACCTTGGCTCCTGTATGGAAACCTTCATAGAAGAAGTGCCATCCCACTTGCAGGCCCCAGCGGCGGTTGAACATGTGGTAGAAATCAGCCCCGAGCGTGAGGCCGCCTAACGGCTTGAACTCGTGGATACGGCGAATCTCGGCTGGCAGAGGAATAGGCGTAGTGCCTCCCAGAACATAGCCAGCACGCAGAATCCAACCCGTCTGCGTCTCCTGATTAGTGGGGCCCCAGGCCTCGAAACGGTCTTCGGTCTGTGCCATAGCCCCCGTTTGGGCGGCCAGTGCGACACAAAATATAATGGTCTTGAGTTTCATTGTTTTGTCTTTCAGTCGTTTCTGTTTAGTATTCACACTCCAGTGTTACCTCGTCAATCCAGAGCTCAGAGCCTACGGCGCCACGGAAGTAAGCTCCGTCGATGCTCGACGAGAAGCAAATCGTCATCGAGTAGTGGGCATCCTTCACGTCTTCCTCTGTGACTTCAGTGGAATAGATAACGGGCAGATCGAAGGGTAGCCAGCGGTCGCCATGAGTATCGACATCTTCGCTCTTGAGGCGGGCCAAACCTACGATGTTCTCGCTCGAGAGTACGTTGGCACCATCCAGTTGCACCTGTTTGCCTTCGGCATCGGTATTCTTGTAGAAGACGCAATAGATATCACAGATATCCTGTTCGTCCATCGGCTTACCAGCACGGTCTTGCTTCACTTCGCCGGGCGTAAATTTATAGTAGCCCGTCAGGCGTGTAGGTTTGTGGGTAAACGGTTGTCCGAAGCGGGTTGCAGCCAGTGCACCCGCTTGTCCATTAAGGGCTTGCCCTACATCGAAACTACCGATGAAATGGTTGCCGGCAGCGATGCGCATGTTCACCATAAGGCCAAAGCCACCTGTATCACGTGTTGTCAGTTTCAGGCAAGGACCGCCATCGACGCCGCCATCTGCAACCGCCACGGTCGGGTATTCTTCAGGTTTTGCCGAACTCTTGCTCATGCGGAAACCGGGATTGCCGTTGGCCCATTGTGTGTCGCTCAGGAATGGGTTGGTCTCGTTCCACACATAATATTGATTACCTTTGTTCAGTTCGTAGCCGTCAAACTTGAATAGGAATCCTCCAGGAGGGTACGAGGGCATAGGCGGCACTTGGATGCTGATGCGGTAGGTGCGGCTCCATTTCCCGTCTTCGGAGCGGACGATGAAACGCTGCTCGGCATGCTCATCGACGGCTGTCGCCGAGAGGTCGACAGGCGTGCCGCTGACAAAGGGCACTTCCTGCCCGTCCACGAGGCGGAACAGCTTAGCGCCTTGGGTCACTTCTATGAACAAAGGGACATTGCCCACCACTTGCGCATCCCAGCGCGTGGTGAACACAATGCTGTCTACCGATGTCGGGATTATCTTGTCATTCGGGCGGTCCACGGAGATGGGCTCGCCAGCGAGCGTGTCGTAATCATGGTAGAATATTGTTTCGGGTGCGTCGAAGTGTACCCAGCACTTCTCGATGTCGCATTCTGCATTGGCTGGCTCGTCGGCCATGCAACCTTGAAGTAGCAGGAGCGCCAAGCCAAGAAGGGGTAGGAGAGAGCGTAATTTCATGCTTCTATATAGTTATCATTGATTTTCAGGGTGCAAAGGTAAGCACACAAGCCTACATTCGCAAGAAATTTTGGTCTTTTTTGCCCAAATGACCGCATTTTTGGGTTCATCGTTCTATCGTAGCGCGCAGCAGTACTACGTCCTCCAGAGGACGATCGTCTTTGTCCGTCGCCACTGCCTGAATGGCCTTTACCACCTTCATGCCGTCGATGACATGACCAAACACCGTGTAGGTGCCGTCCAAATGAGGCGCACCGCCCCGACTGAGGTATGTGTCCCACATCTCGCGGTTCATCTCCACGCCTTTTTCGTCCAACGCGGCTCGCACTTTTCCCAACGATGTCTCGCCCCACGAACGACCGTAGACGATGTAGAACTGCGAACCTGAGCTGCGCATCTCGGGATTGATGTCGTCGCTCTCACGAGCGGCGGCAAGGGCGCCGCGTTCATGAAACAACCAAGGGAGGTTGAATTCGGCTGGTAAGGTGTAACCCGGGTCGCAGTCTCCCAGCACCTTGTCGCGCGGTGGTGACACCAATGAATCACCTTCTTGACGGACACGTGCGTCGCACGAGCCGCATTGAATCATGAAGTCCTTGATGACGCGATGAAAGAGTATACCGTTGTAATAACCTTCCTGGCACAACTTCACAAAGTTGTCACGATGTTTAGGCGTCTCGTCGCTTAGTTCTACGCGTATAACGCCTGCAGTCGTCTCTAATCGAACCACCTTGGACTTCTGCTTAGCTCCTACGTTGACAAGGGTGGCGCAGAGCATGAAAATGAGTAAAACTGTTCGTTTCATCACTTCTTTTCACGCGTTTAGTCGCGTTTTCGCCGACAAAAGTAGCGATAAACTGCAAATCTCACAAACTTTTTGAGAGGAAACAAAAAAATCTTCCTACCTTTGTGCCGCAGCAAACGTTTTTTTGACGTATGGACATCAATATCAACGGACATCTTTTGGATTTAAGTGCCCCACTTGTCATGGGCATTCTCAATGTCACTCCCGACTCCTTTTATGCAGGGAGTCGCTTGTCCATAGATCCTGATGCCATCGTCTCTCGAGCCCGTGGCATGATTGAAGCGGGCGCGGCTCTTCTCGACATCGGGGCTGTAAGTACCCGCCCTGGGGCTTCACCCGTATCTGCGGACGAGGAACTTAGTCGCCTTGTCCCGGCTCTTACGGCCTTGCGCCGAGCACTTCCTGATGTCATCATTAGTGTCGATACGTTTCGTGCAGCTGTCGCGCGGCGTGTGGTTTGTGACTTTGGCGTACAAATCATCAATGATGTATCAGCGGGTGCTCTTGACCCAGACCTCTTTGCGGCGGTAGCGGATTTGCGTGTTCCATACGTCCTTACCCATAGCGGTGGTTTCGCTTCTTCCGCCATGCCCGATAATTCATTCTCTTCAGCTGATGCTGTTTCTCATCCTGACTCTGCTGCAGTGCCCCGCCTTTCGAGGCAGGTTGAACCCATCTCCGTTCAGGTCGCTCGCTTCTTTGCTGAGCGCCTTCAGCAGCTTTATGCCCTTGGCGTTTCGGATGTTATCCTTGACCCAGGCTTTGGCTTTGGCAAGAGTCTTGAGCAGAACTATGCACTCTTTCATGGCCTTTCAGATCTCATCAAACTCTTCCCCGACAATCCTTTCCTTATCGGAGTCTCGCGTAAGTCTATGATTTATCGTCTTCTTGGTACCACGCCAGAGGAGGCTCTCAATGGTACGACAGTCCTCCATACGCTTGCCCTTCAGGCTGGGGCTCATATTCTGCGCGTTCATGATGTCCCTGAAGCAGTGGAGGCCGTCCGTATCTGTAGCGCAGTTCAATCATAAATTGTTAATCGTCAAATCGTAAGTACCCCTTATGTTCTTCTCCATAGGCATAAAAGACATCCTTGACATACTGTTGGTAGCCGTACTCCTTTACTACTGCTACCGCCTGATGAAAGAGTCTCGTTCATTGAACATCTTCTTCGGTGTCCTCGTGTTCGTCGTCTTTTGGCTCTTCATCTCCCAGGTCTTGGAGATGCGCCTTCTTGGTACACTCCTCGATCGTATTGTCAGCGTCGGTGCCATTGCCCTCCTCATTCTTTTTCAAGATGAGATTCGCAAGTTCTTCTTCACTATCGGCACACATCAGCGGGTACGGGCTGCTGTCCGTTTCTTCAGTGGAGAGAAGAAACAGTCGCATACACGCGAGGACATCATCCCAATCGTCATGGCATGCCTCTCGATGTCCAAGCAGAGGGTGGGAGCGCTCATCGTGATGCAGCGCTCTCTCCCGCTTAACGATTT
>CADCOX010000072.1 GCA_902803195.1 uncultured Bacteroidales bacterium | reverse complement strand
GCCCAACTTCGACTCGCCCATAGCAGCCCAGATGGCAGCTCTCTATGAACGATTAGAGAACAAACCCGCCAAAGTGGAAGTGGTGCATGCAGGCTTGGAGTGCAGCCTAATCGGACAAGTCTACCCGAAAATGGACCTCATCTCCTTCGGTCCCACACTGCGTTCGCCTCACACGCCCGATGAGCGCTGCAATATCCCGTCGGTAGGCCGTTTCTTGACGTTCCTGAAGACATTGCTTGCCGAGATACCCGAGAAATAATAAGTATTTGTTTATGAAGTCGTTCATTCTTTCAGTCATCATGTCTTTAATTCCTGTTTTTGCCTCCTCGCAATCCTACGACGCCTTGTGGAAGACGGAGCAACAGATGGAAGCTGACGGCAAACCGCAGTCGGCCTATAAGGCAGTACAAACCATCTTGAAGAAGGCGCTCGCCGAAGGCCATAAAGGTCAGGCGTTGAGTGCCCGCCTGCGGTCAGCCGCTCTACATCAGGAGTGGGCACCCGATAGTTTCTTCACTGATCTGGCCGAGTTGGAGCAACTGCGCCAGGCCGAGACCTCGGCCGAGGCACGAGCTGTATATGCCTCAGTGCTTGCTGAAGTCTATCAGGACAACCGCGACCGGTCGCAGGCGAGAAACTTGGCCTTGGAGAGCGATGACATGAAAGAATGGACACGCGAGCAATACGCTGATGCTGCACTGAAGAACTGGCAGCTGTCGCTGGCCGATCTGCCCATGCTGGCCGATGCCCGTAGCAAGGACTGGCTGCCGTTCGTGGTGCAGAACACCAATTCGGAGTATTTTCACCACGACTTGCTGCACATCCTCTGGCAGCGACTGAGCCAGCAACGCACCGTGTCGTGGGGCCCTTCTCACAACTATGTCAATGAGATGGGTGCTGCCGTCAGTGCCGAATATGCCCGTCGGGGAAACCGCGAGGCCCAACTACTGGTGGAGCTCGACCTGCTCGAAGACCTGTTTAGCATTGACTATGCCAAAAGACGCGAGAAGCTACTCGAACTGAAGGAGAAGTTTGCCGATCTGCCCCTCTGCACGGAGGTGTACATTCAGCTGCTATATACCGATGCCACTGACCAACAGAGGGTGGCTTGGGCTGAAGAGGCCCTGAGACTCTACCCGCGCTATGAGCGTATCAACGAGGTGAAAAACATCCTCAACGCCCTGCGTCAGCCCTACGTAGCTTGGACCGGCAATGAGGTCTACTATCCTGGCAAGCAGTACATATGGCACCTGGGGGCCAAGAATGCCACTGCACTAAACCTGAAGGTGTATCGCCTCGGCAAGGACTTCCGAGAGGAACAGATACACCAAAGTAAACTATCCGTCAGCGATTTCTTCCGCCGCAATGCCGAACTTGTTCAGGAAATCAACCATTCCATCGAAGCGCGAGAGCCTTACGTCACTTTCGAAGACAGCATCGCCTGGACGGCTCCCTTAGCCGGACTTTATGCCATCGTCTACACGGCCACCACCGCTGAGACCGAAGCTCAGCGCAAGAGCGTCGCGGATCACTACCAGCTCTTCCGGGTGACGTCGCTGAAGACCATCAGCCACTTCCTGACGTCCTCGCAATTGGAGGTCATCACTGTTGACGCTGAGAGCGGTCAACCGCTTGCTGGCTCCCAGGTGACGCTTTATGCTGTGGATATACGCACCAACAGCCGCAAGAAACTCGCCACGCTGACTTCAGACGCCGAGGGCCGAGCCCTCTTCAACGATATCAGTCGCGAGAACCGCAGGCGGCTCGTGCTCGAAGCGGTGAAAGGCTCCGACATCTTCATGCCGGAAGAAACGTTTTGGAACAGAGATCCATCGACCTATGCCGAGAGCACAGATATTAAACTTCACCTCTACACCGACCGCGCCATCTACCGTCCGGGGCAGACTGTCCACGTCGGGGGCATTGTCTACAGCCAACGGCACTGGGATGCGCAAGTAGCTGCCGGCAAAGAATACGAATTGGTGCTTCGCGATGCCAACTGGAAAGATGTGAGCCGCGAGGTAGTAAAGACCGACAAACGCGGCGTTCTCGCCGCCGATTTCACACTGCCGGAAGGTTGTCTGCCAGGCGTCTACAGGATTCTGACTGACAACTGCAACGTCAGCTTCCGCGTCGAGGAGTATAAACGTCCGACCTTCGAAGTGACGATGGACGAGGCCCCGGCGCTCCAGTGGCCGCAGGATAGCATAACCCTCACGGGCAAAGCCATGGGCTACAACGGAGTGCCTATTCGCAACGGCCGTGTGACGGGTCAGTATCAGTTTACATATCCTTATAGATGGTGGTTCCATCACGAGGATTCGCCACTCATGCCTCTCGACAGCGTTCAGACCGATGAAATGGGCGTTTTCAGCGTAAGGATACCTCTCAAAGACATCCCTGCCGAGGCCCTTCAGTACGGACTCGTGCTCCGCACCAACGTCGAGGTGCTCAGCACCGCCGGCGAGACTCGCGAGGGTAGCCTGCGTGTGCCGCTCTGCACAACGCCTTTGCGCCTCAACATCACCATGAACGAGCAGCAGGACCGCGACCGCCTGCAAGCACCCACCTTCGAGTTGCTGACCTCTACAGGCAAGCCTACGGAGGGCGACATTCGTTGCTGCATCATGCCTGCCGGCAGCAAGGAACCGTTAGTAAAGTATATTGCACCTAAAGCTCTGAAAGACGCTTTGCTCGCCTTGCCTTCGGGCGACTATCTGCTGCATGCCGATGCCCGTTCGGGCTCTGACACAGCCTCTGCCGAAGCGCCCTTCTATCTCTTCTCGATGGCCGACAAACGTCTGCCGCGCCGCGCCGAGAGTTGGCTCTACTGCCCCGTTGACACCTTCGATGCGGCTCATCCTGCACGGATTCAAATAGGTAGCAGTTTCGAGGACGTAGCGCTCTTCTACACACTCGTAGGTACTGACGGCCTCATCGAGAACCGGCTCATACGTCTCTCCAATGAGCTGCAGCTACTCGAGATTCCTTATTTATCTGAATATGGCGACGGCGTGACCGCTCACTTCGCATTTGTCAAGGGTGGGAAATGCTATACCATGAGCCAAACGCTGAAGCTGACGATGCCCGATAACAAGTTGCGATGGGAGTGGACTTCGTTCCGCGACCGTCTGCATCCGGGCGACCACGAGACTTGGACGCTGCGACTCACTCGTCCCGATGGCAAGCCAGCCGATGCCAACCTCATGGCGGCCATATACGATGCCTCGCTCGACCAACTGACGCCTCATATCTGGCATTTAGCCGTGAACCGCAGCCACCGACTGACGTACATCCCCTGGCAGTCGAGAGATATCTTCCGTGAAGGAGCCGCCATGCAACACCTCTTCTTCGAGATGAAGATGCGCGATGTGAAAGGGTTGGACTTCGACGCTTTCGACTACAAATGGATGAACGGGCTGGCCTTCGGGCGTTACATCATAGGTTACGGTGGGGGACGGATGTTAAAATCCGCTCAAGCCAGAGGTGTGGCGATAGAAGAGATGGCTATGGATGAGGCCCCTATGATGATGGCTGCAGCACCTAAGGCCGCCAATCGGTCAGCACAGTTTGACATGGCTGACACCGAAGAAGCGAAAGCCGTTGATGCCTCCGTAACGTCTGGCTACGACGAAGGCGAAGGCGGCCAAGTGTCGACTGCAACCTCGGCACTGCGTACTAATTTCAACGAGACGGCCGCTTTCATGCCGCGTCTTGCTACTAACCCGAAGACTGGCGAGGTGACGCTGTCGTTCACCCTGCCCGAGAGCCTCACCACCTGGCAGATGCTTGGCATTGCGCATACGTCAGACATGCTGACGGCTGATATTCAGGCACAGGCCATAGCACGTAAGGAGATGATGGCACGACTCTTCATGCCGCGTTTCCTGCGCGCCGGCGACCATGG
>CADCOX010000071.1 GCA_902803195.1 uncultured Bacteroidales bacterium | reverse complement strand
TCCGTTCATCGTTGTGATGACCTACGGCATGACCAACGAGGTGCGCTTCGGTGGCCTGCGTGAGTTCACCGCTCAGGACTTCGAGAAGGTGCTTGTGGACGAGCTCGTTCCTTACATTGACAGCCACTTCAATACGATAGCCAAGAAAGAGTCGCGTGCTATGGCAGGCCTTTCGATGGGCGGTTTCGAGACGAAGCTCATCACCCTGCGTCGACCTGAGGTGTTCGGCTACTACGGCCTCCTCAGCGGTGGTACTTATGCCCCCGAAGACATCAAGAGCAAGAATCAGGTGCGCCTCATCTTCCAGAGCTGTGGTAGCAAGGAAAACCCTGACGGCATCCGTCAGAGCACCGAAGCTCTCAAAGCCGCTGGCCACAACGCCGTTGGCTACGTTTCGGAGGGTACCGCTCACGAGTTCCTCACCTGGCGACGCAGTCTCAAGGAGATGGCACCCCTGCTGTTCAAGTAATCAGAATAGACAACGAATAGTTAAGGGTTAATTGTTTAGAGTTGACCTTTAAACCTTGATGTTCCCTACATCAGAGACCAGTTGTCTTATCATATAAGAATAACTAACCCTATCATTTCAAAAACCGTTGGCCCCGCCTCCTCCTCACAGGAGATGGTGGGGCTTTTTGATGGGCAGTGAATGAGGGTAAGTAAGCCTTTTGCGACAGGATATATATGGATGAAAACGTTTTGTCGCAAATAGGGGCAAGTGTCGCATCAACAATTAGCTTTTTCGGAAATAATGTTTGGAGTGGGGCGAGGAATACCCTTACCTTTGCAACGTCGAAAGACAAAAACAGCAAAGAATAAGATTTCCATAAATACTCACTAAAAACATTACAATTATGAAAACGAACAAATTCTTCCTGGTAGCATTCGCAGCCTTAGTCATGCACTCCGCTGCTAGCTTTGCAGACGACAGAGTGATTCCCGCCGAGCAGCTCCCCGCCGCTGCACAGACCTTCGTCAAGAAGATGTTCCCCAATAGCACCATCGCCTACGCCGAGAAGGACGGCTATACGAATCCCACCTACGAGGTACACCTCATGAACGGTACAAAGGTGGAGTTCGACAGAAAAGGTGTCTGGGAGAAGGTTGACACCCAATTAGAGCCCGTACCCGCACACCTTATCCCGACGGCCATCGTCAGCTATGTAAAGACAAACTTCGCTGGCATACAGATTGTCAAGATTGACAAAGAGCCTTACGGTTTCGAGATTGAACTCTCCAACAACTTGGACTTGAAGTTCAACAAGGCTGGCGCCCTCATCGCAATGGACGACTAACAGCGTGAACGTCCTCTCCTTTCTACTATCGCCGACATTGGCAAAGGTCCTCGTGAACGGTCGCTAAAGCGTGAGGGAATGTAAAATTTAGGAAAAGGGTTACCATAACGAAAAAGGTGCTGACACATTCTCGTGTCAGCACCTTTTGGCTTATAAGATTAGTCGTCAATTACTTGATGTACTCGGCCAGGTCGGTCAGACGCATATCGCCCTTGCGGAGGAACGTGTCGTGCATCGCGAACGCTGCGCTAAGGCAATGGTGAGTGTGACCGCTGTACTTCTCGGCATACTTCAGGTAGTCGCGGAGCAGAGGTTGGTAGTCGGGGTGTGCCACCTTGATGAGCTCTTCTGCTTTCTCCATAGCGCACTTGCCGCGAAGGTCTGCCACGCCATACTCAGTGATGACAGCGTCCACGAAGTGGCTCGTATGGTCGATGTGGCTGGCGAAAGGCACGATGGAACTGATGGCGCCGCCCTTCGTGGTGGAACCGCAAGTGAAGATCGAGAGATACGAATTGCAGGTGAAGTCGGCCGAACCGCCAATACCGTTCATCATCTTTGTGCCACAGATCTTGGTCGAATTGACATGGCCATAGATGTCAGCCTCGATGGCAGTGTTGAGCGAGCAGACGCCAATGCGGGCAATAACTTCGGGATTGTTGGAGATCTCAGAAGGACGGAGTACCAACTTATCCTTGAAGAAATCGATATCATCGTAAATACCCTTCAGGCACTCATTGGTGACGGTGAGTGAGCAGGCGCTGGCGCTAAGCACGCGTCCTTCGCGCATCAACTGCACGGGGGCGTCCTGAAGCACCTCGGTGTAGATATTAAAATTAGGGACTTCGGTGGAGTGGCCGAGGGCGCCGAGGACGGCGTTGGCACCGCTGCCTACGCCCGACTGCAGATTGAGGAACGTGGGGGGAATCTTGCCTTCGCGCATGTTCTGGACGAGGAAGTCAGCCACATTCTGACCAATCTTGGTCGTGATGGGATCGGGATCCTTGAAGGCACGGGCCTCATCGGGGATATTGCACTCTACGATGCCAATTATACGGTCGGAGTCTACCTCCACATAAGGCTTACCGATGCGGTCGTTGGGATGACAGATGGGCACGGGAGTGCGATAAGGATGGTACTCTATCTCGTAGACATCGTGCAACCCCTTACTCTTGGGGCTGTGGAATGCATTGAGTTCAATAAAGATACCGCGCTTTGCCAGGCGACAAGCGGTGGGGCTGATACCACCAGCAGCAGTAAGGAAGATGTGTGCCTTTGTGCCGTGGATCTCAACGTCACATGCCTCGATGATGGCCCAATCAATGTCGCCAAGATACCCCTGACGAATCTGAGTAGCCATGTTCGAGAGGTTGAGGTCGGTGTAGCGAATCTCGTTGAGGTTCACATGCTTGCGGAAATCGGGATTCGTAGTGTAGGGGGCACGGAGGCCGATAGCTTGTTCGTTGGCGAGCATGCCGTCGCAACTCTGACCGGTGGAGGCACCAGTGAAAATGTTGACCTTGAAGGGTCGGCCGGCCTCGTGCTCGGTGTGAGCCTTCTTGGCGAGTTCTGCGGTGATGCTCTTGGGCACGCCAGCGGGTGTGAAGCCCGATAGGCCGAGGGTGTGGCCGTTCTCGATTTGTGCTGCGGCTTCGGCAGCGGTGATGCGCTTAATCATGTGGGAAAATGATGATGTTAGATGTTTAATGTCAGATGTGATGGCAGATTCTCTTGGTGCAGACGAATTTGCGGCTGCAAAGATAGTTAAAAACTTTGAACGGCAATCGTCTGAGGCGTAACTTTTTGCTCGTAATCTCCTTTTTTGTTGAAAGCTTAGGCGTTTTGTAGCAAACGAAGGTTCATGTGGCACTGTTCATTCAGTGCTGTGGGGCTGGAATTGAGGAGTGCGGCAGCCTGTTCGTAGAGGGGCGAAATAGGTAAGGGAATATCATCAGTCTCGAGAAAGAGCCGCTCGGGTGAACATTGGTGCAGGCTCTCAGTATTGTAGCGGAGTCCGAAACTAACGTAAAAACCATGGTCGAGCAATTGCTGCAGTTGTTGAGGTTTGCCTCGGAAACCGTGCCAGATCCAAGGTTGTCGTGTACCGCGATGCAAGCGCAGAACGTCATCGATAGCGCGAACACAGTGGAGGATAAGGGGGCGGGCGAGACGCTCGCTTAGTTGAATCTGCGCTTCGAAGGCTGTGAGCTGGAGATCGTAGGGTGTGGAGCAAAGGCGGTCAAGACCACATTCGCCGACAAGCGGACGATAGGCGCTGTCAGGAGAATCCGTGAGAAGTTGTTCCTCCAGCATCTCCAATTCCAAGGTTAATCGATCGGCAGCTGGGAGATGCCACGGATGCAGCCCGTAGGCAGGGACTGTACACTCGTCAGCGCGCAGGGGACAATGGGTATGAAGGTTGAGATAAGGAATAATTGGATTGGAAATTTAAATGAATATTTGCAAGGTGTTACTTCTCGCGGTGTAGTGGAAACGTCAGCGTAAGTTTGGCCTTCTGGTCAGTGGTTGGGGCAGGTACCTCACAGTCGGTAAGGAGCATGGCCTTGGGACCTACGATGGAGAAGGGTGTACCGTTGACATACTCCGTACCTGCTTCCTGCTCTGAGGAGAGAGCCGTGATATGGCGAAGCTGATAGGAATTAGGATGAAGGTTCCCCATGTTGATGAGCGTCTCTGTGCCATCCTTGATACTGACGCGGTAGTAGCCCATGGGCCTTACGATGTAGGCGTGGTCATAGCCCTCGCGTTTGGCAGCTTGCAGCAGCTTGCGGCGCATCTTCTTGAGAGGCATCGTCTTGCTGCTCTTGACGCGGATGACACTGGGAATGTTGTTGAGCCTCAAACCACCGCCAATGTTGGGGCTGACGAAGCGCAGATTACCTGTCGGTTGTGATGTGCAGAGCGAGGGCACACGTCCGCATAGCTGTCCTCGGAACATGCCTTTGTCCACCAGCGTCACAGCCTGAGGAGCCTGTCCGTTGGCGTCTGCTGTGTAGTAACCGCGAAGGCGTTTGTCGTTCCACGTGCTGAGTGTGGGATCCTGGGCGATGGAAATCTTATCGTCGTAAATCTTGTGGTTCATCTTTGAGAGTACCGTGCGGTTTGACCTCATGGGGTCGTGGGTGGCGATGAAACCATTTGCGCTGATGAAACCATTTGCGCTGGTGTAAATCATCTTGCTGGCATCGCCCTCGACGAGCACGGGTCCCACATAGTAGTCTTCCTCGGCTGTGCGATTCATAAGATCCAGACGCTGACGGATATAGGAGCGCAGTTCGCTGATGAACTGTGTGCTGTCTGCCAGCATTTCGGCGGTGGTGCTATATGCTTTGGAATGAGTACTGTTGATGTTGCCTCCGCCGGCATTACGGTAGATAAAGAAGGTGAAGAAGAGCTCGAAATTATCTCCTACGGGTTGTGCCACCCGCACGCCTTCAGATGTCAGTCGCCAGACATCTCCCTGGAAGCCTTGCACGCGGGCCAAACTGTAGGTGAGTTCTGGGAACTCCTGTGCGATGAGCGAGATGCGGCTGACGTAGGCTCTGAGCTCGTCCAGATGCAGGTCCTCTGCTTCCGGTGAGCGATGCTCAATGCAGGTGGTGGGCTTGGCAGCCAGAAGGTCTGGCAGCGCAGCCTCGTCTGCGGGCAGAGTAACCTTGTTCCGCTGCTGGGTCTTGCCTTCCATGTCAGCCACAGCCCGTTTGTAGGCTCCATCGGTAACCATCCAGGCTGTGCGACGCAAGTTGTTGTAGTCCAGTGCCTCTGGTATACTAGTTGTGAAGTTCGAGAAACTGCTGTTGGTGCTATTGTTGCGATGATAGTCACCCACGAGTACTTCGGCATTGAACCTCTGGGACCAGGGAGCGATGTGATTCCTGACGGTAACGCCAAGTCGGACTTCCATATTCAAGTTGCGGCTGCGCATCAGGCGGTAGTCAATGAGGAACGGAGCTGGCTGTCCCTCGATACGCAGACTGTCCATGGAACGCTTGAGTTCGGAAGAGAGGGCGGAGAAGACGAGGGAATCTCTATTCGTTTCGGCGCTAACAACGCTGAAACTATCAGGGTCAAGTATGGGCATCAGTGCCCCTTTCTGCTGCCTTCTCTGTGTCTCAATCTTGGAACAGTAGATCATGGGCGAGGTTGCACTGACAGGCACCCATCCGCTCTCTGCTCCGCAGACGCCGATGAAGGTGGAAGGGGTGTCGCCACCGGCAGCAATATTCGAGAACATAGACAGGGGCGTGCCGATGAGATCAACACCGCGAACGAGTTCGTCGGGGCGACCGTCCACATAGATGCGATAGACCTCCAAGGGGGTGACGTTGAAGGAGTTGATGCTGCCTCCCTCACCTGTCTGTGTGAAACCGCCACTGACACTTTGGAAGAGGTAGCCGTATTCTTTTCCTTGTCGTTTTGCTTCGTCACGCAAGAGCTGGCGCAGTTGCGCTTCGGTGTATGGCTTACGCGTTTCTACTACGAGGTTGGACTGA
>CADCOX010000070.1 GCA_902803195.1 uncultured Bacteroidales bacterium | reverse complement strand
CCTCTCCGTGCTCCCCTGCGCCATCTCCTGCGCTTGGCACAGCATCAGCGGCACTATTCTCTCCTCCCTCTTCCTGCGTTGGGAACGGATACATAACTCATAAAGGTTATATTTCCTTCAACAAAAATTGCATGTGGCTGAGCTTATTCAGTATTCTCTCAACATTATTTAGGATTGCTGACGGCGGTCTATAGATGGTTGAATAATCAGAGGATTTAACTTTCGGAAGCTCCGCTTGCGTGGGAGTTCTTCGCAGAGCGAAGCGTCCCGTATGGCCGAGCGAAGAAGTTCTTCATAACAACCGAAACTTGAATCAGAGGATTATATGCCAGTTTCTATGAGTGATTCCTCCCCGTTTGCTTGCAAGCGACGGGGAGTTTTTAATGACAACATCTTAGCGGAGATTGGACTAAGCCAGCAGTAGCGCCAGGGATTCCAGTAAGGCGTAGAGGAAGATGTTGGCAGCGGTTTGGCCGAGGACGGTGTTCAAGGGACGTCCGTGGTGTAAGCGCTTCATACGCAGCCATGTGCGCGTATGCTGGATGAGGTAGAAGAGAGGAAGAAGAGTGAAAAGTGATAAATGAAGAGTGGAATGTGAAGAATAGGAGTTACTATTCATGGAAGAATAAACAGCGGGGAGTAAGGGTAGCAGAACAGCGAGGATGCCGAGGGCGAGATACAGCCATTCGGCAAAACGACCGCCGAGGAGGACGACGATGGTGCGCTTGCCGGCAGCGCGGTCCTGCTCGCGGTCGCGGTAGTTGTTGACGACGAGAAGGCAGTCCGTGGCGAGGCCCATGCCGATGGAAAGCAGTAAGACAGGCAGCGTGACCTCGCCCGTCTGGATGAAATACGTGGCGCAGACGGGTACGAGACCGAAGAACACGAGCACCAGCACGTCGCCCAGCCCGATGCCTGCTAACAGCGTGGTATAGAGGAAACAAAAGATCACGCACGCCACGCCGATGGCCACCAGCCACCAACCGCCCCACAACACCAGTGGCAGCCCTGCGAGGCATGCCAGCGCTGTGGTGATACCTATCCCCCACCCCATCGCTCGCGGCGTGATCCATCCTTCGCTGCAAGCGCGTGGCGGTCCTAGGCGCGTCTCGCGGTCATCACGCCCCTTCTTGAAGTCGAAATAATCGTTGACGAAGTTAGCGTCTACCTGCATCAACAGGGCGAATAGCATACAGAGGAGCGCAGGCGTCCACATGAAAGCGTTGTCAACGGCATGTAAATCCCTCCAAGCCGCACTCAGCGCCACCATCACCGGTGCCGCTGCGCCTGTCAGGGTTTTGGGCCGAGCCGCCAACCACCAAGCCCGCAGGCTGTTGGTATTCACGGTCTTATCATCTTTCTTTTCTTTCATGATTCAGGCTTCTCTTGCTTCCTCGCTTTTAGCTTCCGCTGCCTAAGTTCATAAATCACGGATATTACGCTAATGACCACTCCTATCACGCCTACGAGGAGGGTGATGAGGTCAAAGTTTTCTTTGCAGAAAGTGATGAGTGAATCCATATTGGTTGGGCTTTTCTATGGTGCAAAGGTAGTGAAAATGTTGTAAAGGGATGCTTTTTTCCTGAAAATGATGAGAAATGGGTTGCTGAAAGTGTATTTTTCCCGATAATTTCCATTTATTCGGAAATAAATCACGACCTTTGCGATGCAAACCTTCCATAATAACTTATATGAACACTTATTTCGTCTACCAAGACATGAAGAAACGCGTATTCAGGATGTTCCTGTTTATGTTGTGTTTAGGCTTTGTGCTGAATGCCCAAGCCTTTGAGCGTGTGACGATTTGGCCTAAGGGCAAGATGCCCGACGCTCAGCCGCATCAAATCGCTGCGATGACAGACGAGGTCGGCAGCCCGAAGTTCAAGGCCGACAAGCACCGAGTGGCTTACCTCGAGTGGTTCGACGCGCCTGCTGCCGATGTGAAGAATGGAGGCTGCATGATTCTGATATCCGGGGGCAGCTATATGTGCTGCTGCGACGTAGGGCTCATCAAGTTGTGGCGCGAGCGTTTCACAGAACTGGGCTTCCAGTGCGTGAACTTCGTCTATCGCACGCCCCGTCCCACGGGCTTGCCTGTCTATCAGACCGCTTGGGAGGACGGACAGCGTGCCGTTCGTATGGTACGCAGCGAGGCCAAGAAACGTGGTTTCGACCCCGAGAAGATAGGTGTCATCAGTATGTCGGCAGGTTCTCATCTTGCATTGCTTTTGGCCACCAGTTCCCAAACGCCTGCTTACGCGCCTGTGGACAAACTCGATGCCCTACCCTGTCACATCAATTGGGCACTCGTCAATGCACCCGCTTATGTGACCACGGATGGTGAGACGGGCACTCCTGCCACGCGTCAGGGTTACGGCACGGACGTCCGCCTCTCAGACGTCTTCAAGTTCGACGAAAAGACATGTCCCATCAGCCTTCAGCATGGAGGTAATGATGAATATACGCCCAATGGTTCTACGTTGATTTACCGTGAGTTGCGCAAGCGTAAGATTCCTGCCGAACTGCATCTCTATCCAGGTAAGGGACACGGCGCCTTCGGGTTGGAACGAACCGTGGAATTCATGCGACAGATGGGATTTCTTGGTCCTGTCGAGCCTGAGGTTCCTCTCATGGACGTTTATGCTAACGATGATGCTCGCCGCGAGAAACTGATGGAGGACGTTTGGCCGGAGGGCAAGATGCCCGATGCGCAAGAGCATCAGTGCAAGCCGTATATTGAATGGCATTTCCCTAAGGAACTGAAGACCAAGGCTATCCAGATTATCTACTCGGGTGGCAGCTATGAGGGTAACGACCCTGATGGCTTCGAGGTGGCTCCGGCAAGGCGCTATCTGAACGAGCGAGGTATGACCGTCGTCACCATGAAGTATCGTACACCACGGCCCAAAGGACTCTCTAAGCACACCACCGCTTGGCAGGACCTGCAGCGCGCCATACGTATCGTCCGCAGCAAGGCCGCTGATTATGGCTTGGATCCCAATCAGATAGGCATTATGGGCAGCTCGGCTGGTGGTCATCTCACGTTGATGGGCGTCACTTCGTCCATGCATCGCGCTTACCTGCCTATTGATGACCTTGACAAACTGCCTTGCAACGTACAATGGGGCATCGGCATCTATCCGGCCTACGCCCTGACGGATGGCAGTAATGCACACAACACTACGGGTGGCAACGACGACTCGGCCGTACTTGTGCCGGAGTTTAGTTTCGACCTCAAGACGGTACCCATGCTCTTCGTCCACGGCGATGCCGACGGCTGGGCAGCCATGAACTCCGTGAAGACATGGGAGAAGATGCGCAGCATGGGTATCCAGAGTGAGCTCCACACCCTGGCCACTCGCAACCACTGCTTCCAGCGTACCTCCTCACCCGGCACGGGGAGCTATACCTATCTCGAACGCATAGGCGAGTTCCTAAAGTATGTCATAAAGAATTAATTGAAAGCTAGTTAAATGTTGATACTCTTGCAAAGATAGTAGATCTTAATTCCTCAAGAAATAAAGGATAAAACGAAGAGTAAGTGTCTTTCGAAGAAGTGCTTACATCTCTTCCGAAAGAAATTAGTAAAGAGGTTGAAAGTCTTTGCTGAAAGAGTTTTGACTACGTCTTTGATTGCACGTATATACGTTCACGTCTACACGTATATTCGCTCAGGGCATCGTGTATATACGCACATGTTTACACGTATATACGCTCACGACCTCACGTATATACGCTCACGACCTCACGTATATACGCTCAGGGCCTCACGTATATTCGCGAAGGGCTTCACGTATATTCGCTCAAGGCTTCGCGTTTATACCTCTTGGAATTAGCCATCCTTTCTTTCCGTTGTGAGCATACTTTTAACGAGATGGTGGATGCCTGATTCATGAAACCTGAGTAAGGAGGGTGGGGTGGGGAGTAGGCAGAGTTCTTCTTTGAGCTTCTCTTGGGCGTGCTCCATCTCAGCATTAAGTGCAACTCGTCGTTGAAGATGATGTTGAGTTGTGTATTGAGGGTGCTTAAGCATATCAGCCGTCATCACATAACAGCTAATACTTAAGTCTTGCTACCTCGACAAGTAGCGATTGACAGAAGTGATGACCATTTCACTCTTTCCTGCCGCGCTCTTGATCGTTGACAACCGAAATTCTCGTCAGCGAAGACAACAGACGATGATTTTTACGTTCGTTAACACTTATTCTCTAGATTCCAGAAACTGTTTAGCAAAATAATTAAGCCCAAACTGCTTGATTTGAGCGGCTTGGGCTTATTTTTGGCCTCTGAGAATCGCGTAAAAGCGTTGATTCTGGACAACGGGCGGGAATTTTGAAGCCTCAAAGGCTAAGAATTGAAGTGAAAAGGTAAAAGTGTAAAGAGGAAAGTGAAAAATTCAATTTATCATCGAATGCCCGTATTGGTTGTTGAGTCAGTCTTCATATCCATCATGGCATGTAATTTTCACTCTTCACTTTCACTCTTTACTTTTTCTCTTCACTTTTCATTTTTCACTTTTCATTTTTCACTTTTCATTTTTCACTCTTCCATTTTACTTCAGAAGAACTTCGTCTCTTCGCCGACGACTTCCGAGAGGAGGAGGTTGGCGAGGCGCGACGTCCCGAGACGGAGCCATTGATTCGTCAGCCACTTTTCGCCGAGCACTTCCTTGACGATAGTGTAGTAGACCAGGGCATCGTGAACGGTATTTAGACCTCCGGCGGGTTTGAAGCCTATTTGGATGCCGGTCTTCTCGTAATACTCCTTGATGGCTTCGCACATGACGTAAGCTGCCTCGGGTGTTGCGGCAGGTTTCTCTTTGCCGGTTGATGTCTTGATGTAGTCGGCACCTGCGTACATGGCCAGAATCGATGCGCGTTTGATATCGGCACATGAGGGTAGGAGTCCTGTCTCGAGAATGACCTTCATCTTCTTGTCGCCGCAGACGCATTTCAGTTCCTGAATCTCGTCGCATACGCTTTCGTAGTCGCCACTCAAGTATTTGCCTACGCTCATGACGATATCTATCTCAGTTGCACCATCTTTAAGGGCCAAAGCTGTCTCTGCTACTTTAACCTCTAAAACGGCCTGTGAGCTCGGAAAACTACCGCTGACGCAGGCT
>CADCOX010000069.1 GCA_902803195.1 uncultured Bacteroidales bacterium | reverse complement strand
AGGACGAGGTCGGTGCGCGTCTCGGCGGGGAGGTCGAGCATCAGAAGAGCGTTCTTGGCGGCTTCGGCTTGCAGCTGATCCTGTGCGACTTTGGTGAGCGATTGGACCGTCAAGGGCGAGGCAACGCCATAGAACTCACTGATGGACAAGCATGTATGGTGATAGCTCTCATCTGTCGTATAAATATCGCCTCCGAGGTTCTCTGTTGTCTCGATGACCTGATCCACAAGTCCATTGCGATAAGTGATGAGCCGCTGACCATCGTAGGTCATCGCAAAGACCCATGATGTCACCTTTGTGGGATGGTTGTCGCCGCTTGTACCAGACGAACCCGTTGCCCAGTTGTCAGAGGTGAGCAGGCGGTTCTGGCTCTTGTAGCTTTTGCCATTGATGGTTAAGACGGGATAGTTGTCCGTGCCGAGGCTATAGGTCAGCACATGTCCGCCATCACGCGTGTCTCCAATCTCAAAGAGCGTACCTTCGTAGTGATTCTCGTCCATAGCAAAAGCCATGACCAGAGACTCTCCGTTGGCGAAACAGACACACGGGACACGCGGCTCTGCAGCTTCTTCCTCCGGCGTCAGCTCTTCCTCCCATGCATAGTCCACGCGGATGTCCGTCGGGTAACCCTTGGGATAAGCCTTCTGCACCATCCAGTAGTAGTAGTCGCCGTTCATCCAGGCCAGGCGCATCGGCGAGTTCTTGCTGCCGGGGATGACGAAGGGACGGACGTTGTTCTTCGTCGAGTTCTTGGTGATCTGCTCGCTGCCAGCCACCTTGCCCTCGTCGTCGATAGTGTATTTCCAAATCTCATAGACACCATCTTTGTTGTATTGGCCGTCCTTTGTCGGGATGCTCAGGTAGAGGTCGTTGACGTGGTCGGGGTCGACAGCCATACCTCCGCTGTAGCAGCGCTCGGTCTGATTCCAGTTTTGGTGGAAGGCATGTCCGCCGTACTGCACCCAGGTGCGTCGCCATTCCGAGCCCGTCCAGCGGGCGTACCAGTAGACGTGCGTTGTCTTGGCATCATCGATGTGAGGATAGGCGATGACGGGGTTCTCGTTCTCATCGAGCGTAATCTGCCACACCCAGTTGCGGATGTTGGCCGTGTTGTCCACGATGGCCGCAGGATGAGCGCTGGCGTAGCTGCTCTGCTTGTTGACGTTGTGCACGCCGTTGGCGATGACGCTGAGCTGGTTGCCCTTGATGTCGCGCAGGATAGGGCCGTTGCCGTGATTGATGTCGATGACGTTGAAGTAGAGCCAGTCGGGCTGTTCGTTGTCGGGGTGACCCGTGGTGTAGCTGACGTAGATCTTGTCCTTGCCGTTGCTCTGGTACTTGGCGTAGGGGCGGGCACCAGTTGACTGGACAATCTGCTTCGGTCCGAAGTCGAAGCGGCAGTCGCCGTTCTGGTCGGGCATCGTCAGACGGGCGATGGTCGGGTGCCAGTTGATGCCTCGCCAGCAGAGGTAGATGTGCTGGGGGTCGTCGCTCATGATGAAGGGCGAGGGATAGGTGGTGTTGTTGGCCGTAGCCAGACGTTTCTCCTCGCCGAGGGCTGTGATGTCGCCCGGCTTCTGCGAGATGCGGTACCAGATGCAGGGCTCATCGGTGTGGCGGGTGTAGAAGATCATCACGCGCTCGTCGGGCAGGACGACGAAGGTCGGGTTGTTGTGGTCGTCGGGCTGGAAGTAGCTGCGGATGAGCACGTCGGTCTTGCGCTTGGCCACCCAGTCATACTGCGTCGCTTTCACGTTGCCGTGGACGTCGATGTAGCCGATGTAGGTGGCGTTGATGGAGCCGTCGGCATTCTCGTAGTGAAGGGCACGGGGGTCGGCAAACCAGCACCAGGCGCCTTCGTCGGCGACGATGTTTCCACTGTAGGTCTCTTGCGAAAAGATGGGGCAGAGCGAAGCCGCCATCACGATCATAGTTAGTAGTAGTTTCTTCATCTCGATGTATAGTTAGTAGTCTATGTTATCGTTTGCAGGTGCAAAGATACAAAAAATTCTTGGATTATCCTACACCTTTGACAAAAATTCACTATCTTTGACGCGGTATTTTTCTAACCTAACCCTTACAGCACTTATGAAACACTCATTCAACCACTATCTGCAGGGGCTCATCGCCCTCCCCTTCCTGGCGCTCGCCATCACGGCCTGCCACCAGCGCCCCGATGTCTTCAGCAGCGAAGGCAACAACGCGGTCGACGTGGCACGCATCGACCCTACCGACTGGTATGTAGGGCTCAACGACCCGTCGCTCCAACTGATGGTCTATGGCAAGGACATCCGTGAGGCGGAGGTCTACGTCGACGGCGCCACCGTGGACTCCATCGTGCGGCTCGACTCGCCCAACTACCTGCTCGTCTACCTGAACATCAGCGGCGCCAAGGCTGGCGAACTGCCCATCGCCTTCTGCCGCCCAGGGACTGACGACAAGACCATTGTCAAGTACCAGCTCAAGGCTCGCGAGAAGAAGGGCGAGGAGCGCGAGGGGTTCACCAATGCCGACGTCCTCTACCTGCTCATGCCCGACCGCTTCGCACAAGGTCCCGACCACCCCACGCACGTCGACGGCATGACCAACTATGTCGAGAACCGCGCTGAGCCCAGCCTGCGTCACGGAGGGGACCTCGAGGGCATACGCCAGCACCTCGACTACTTCAACGAACTCGGCGTCACAGCCCTCTGGTTCACGCCTATCCTCGAGAACGACTCGCCCGACGATGGTCCCTTCTCCACCTACCACGGCTACGCCACCACCGACTACTATCGCGTAGACCCTCGCTTCGGCACCAACCAGCAGTATCGTCAGCTCATCGACGATGCGCATGCCCACGGACTCAAGGTCGTCATGGACATGATCTTCAACCACTGCGGCTTCGACCATCCCTGGGTCAGCGACCTGCCCTCCAAGGACTGGCTCAACCTGCCTGAGTGGCTGCAAGGCAACGACCGCCGCGACGAGAAAGGCGCCGTCTATCCCAACGAGAAGTTCCTCCAGACCTCCTACAAGATCACGCCCGTCTTCGACCCCTATGCTTCCGAGGCCGACATGCGCGAGACCGTCGACGGATGGTTCGTGCCCACTATGCCCGACCTCAACCAGCGTAACCCCCACGTGATGCGCTACCTCGTCCAGAACTCCATCTGGTGGATAGAAACGGCCGCCATCGACGGCATACGCATGGACACCTATCCCTATGCCGACAAGGATGCGATGCTGGGATGGATGCGGACGCTCGACAACGAATACCCCAACTTCAACGTCGTCGGCGAGACGTGGGTCACCGAGCCCGCCTACACAGCCCAATGGCAGCAGCTGGGCCTCAAGACCGTCATGGACTTCAGCTTCTTCGACCGACTGGCGAAAGCCAAGAACGAGGAGACCGATGCCTGGTGGGACGGCTACAACCGCCTCTACAACAGCCTGCTCTACGACTATCTCTACAAAGATGCCAACCACGTCATGGCCTTCGTCGACAACCACGACACCGACCGCTTCCTCGGCACGGCGCAGGAGCCCTTCCGCGTGAACAAGCTCAAGCAGGCTCTCGCCCTCCTGCTCACGCTGCCCCGCATACCGCAGATCTACTACGGCACCGAGATTCTCATGGACGGCACTAAGGCGGTCACCGACGGCAATGTGCGTTGTGACTTCCCTGGCGGCTTCCCGGGCGACACCCGCAGCGCCTTCACGGCCGAGGGACGCACCGCCGCCGAGCAGGACATGTTCCAATGGCTCAGCAAGCTCCTGCATTGGCGCAACGGCAACGAGACCATCATCAGCGGCTACACCACGCAGTTCACGCCGTGGAAGGGCGTCTACGTGGTCGCACGCCGTCTGCATCGCAACACCGTCATCACCGTCGTCAACGGCACCAGCCAGCCCGCCACGCTCGAAGTGAGCCGCTTTGCCGAACTGCTCGACACCACCGGCTCGGCCACCAGCACACGCGCCATCGACATCCCCACCGAACGGACCTTCGACCTCTCGCACGACGTCCAGCTCGCCCCGCGCGAAGCCCTCGTCCTCGAGCTGCAATAGAACCTCTCTACCACTATTTCAAAGGCTCGCATTTACGTTTAGCTCACACAACCACGGAGGCACAGAGACACTGAAATCTCTGTGCCTCTATGTTTCGGCGTACTACATCAAGATAATTACATCAGTTGTCACAAAGCGTTTATCTTTATTCAAGTTTCGGTTGTTATGAAGAAGTTCTTGAAGTATCAAGCGACCAAAAGTCGAGCGAAGACGAATGCCTTGTAAACTGCTATTCAACCAAGGGATAACAACCTATAATTGTATCGTCTTCGCTCGAGCTTGCTCGCTCCATACTTGGAGAACTTCTTAACTTCTTAACTTCTTCGCTCGGCCCAAAGGGACGCTTGATACTTCAAGCGCTCGGCCCTACGGGACGCTTCGCTCTGCGAAGAACTCCTTCAACGCACGCCTAACAATTCCTAACAAATAGCAGTTAATTGCTCGCACCCCTTCATTTCCTTCAATTCAAGCGAATAAGCGAATCAGCCTGCGCGAAAAGTCGAATCAGCGCACACGAAAAATCGAGTCAGCCTGCGCGAATAGTCGGCTCAGCCTGCGCGAATGTTCTACTTTGCCCCGCTCAAGTGTAGTTTTAGAGCAGAAAAACACCAAATCTAAGGGCAAAATGCACTTTTTTCGCAAGAAAATCACTATTTCCTTACTTCGTTGCACTCGCCCCAAAAAGTATATTTGAGTTGCAAAAAGAGGTTTTTTGCGTAAAAAACGTGTAAATTTGAGCGTTTTTAGGGCCAAAAAGGGGTCGAAAAATGCATGAAATGATGGGTATTGAGGCGCAGAGCGAAAGCATGTGTGAGAACGTCGGCCTGAGCGCATTGCGCTATTTAACTAATAATGAGCATATTAGCAACTCCAACCAACCTGCATGGCGCTGTCTTGTGCTGCAAAAAGTTGCAAAGTTGCAAATTGCATTCTTTTTTTCGGGGTGTGTGAGACGATAGGACTTCTTCTAATTATATAGTGTATATTTATATAAGTATTTATATATTAATATATTATAATAATATTATAAAAATATTTCTATACTCTCCCTTACGCCCAAAACCAAAAAAAATGAATGCAATTTGCAACTTGCAACTTTTGCTTGTGAGGGACTGTGCACTTTGTACTTCCCTAAAAAAAATGAATGCAATTTGCAACTTTGCAACTTTTTGCTCGTGAGGATGAGCGAGTACAGGCCGCTCACGTTGATGAGTACAAGGTGAGCACCATTGCCGAGCGGAAATCTGCAAACAGAAGCTGGCCGAGAGGGGTAAAGCTACTACCGATACCCCTACCCTTAACCAGTACGGCACCACGTAGATGCAGGCGATGACGAACGAGTGGACTGCGAGGATATGAGGCAAGACAAAGCCAATGCTCTGGGCTACCGCATCATCAGCAAGGCACCGTCTTGGACGGATAAAATCCATTTAACTTTTCTTGGGAAGTACACTCGCCCCAAAAAGTATATTTTAATGCTATAGTCTATACACCTGCTTCATTTTGTATTCACTGTCTCCATTGTTGAAAGAGGTGAGGGAGAGCAATGCAGCGCACATCACGAGGACGTTTCTCCAGATTTTCATTGTTGTCATTTCTTCTTTATCGT
>CADCOX010000068.1 GCA_902803195.1 uncultured Bacteroidales bacterium | reverse complement strand
TTCTTTGCTTATTTTTTGCGGTTCAAGCTTTTTGCACTACCTTTGCAGCAAATAAACGAAAAAGATATGAGGACATTGCATCTTACTACCATCTGTGCTGCTTTGCTATTCTTCTTTTTTGCATCAGCGGCTAACGCAATAGAACTGAAAGACTATTATGCGAATGCCAATAACAAGAAAGGGGCAGAACTGAAGACAGCTCTATATGGTATCATCCACAAGCATACCAATATTGGTTACGATGGTCTGCTTTCGGCTTATCACGATTCGGACCGCCGTGCTGATGGCTACCTACGTGATTGGTATTCCAATGCCACTAATTACGTCATAGGTGGACCTAAGGAGAACCATTCTTATCAAGGTGAAGGCGACAGTTACAACCGTGAGCACCTGGTGCCGCAGAGTTGGTTTGGTACTGGCGACATGAAGAGCGATCTCGTACAGGTGGTGCCTTCAGACGGATATGTCAACAACCGTCGCGGTAATTTCCCGATGGGCGAGAATAAGGGTGAGACCTATTCGTCAAAGAACAAATATAGCAAGGTGGGCGCCTGTACGGTGAGTGGCTACTCGGGACAATGCTTCGAACCGAATGATGAGATTAAAGGCGACATAGCTCGCATCTATTTCTATGTTCTTGCTTGCTATGAGAACCTCCATCCCTCGTGGACGGGCGGTACGGCTTCGCAGTTCTTTGATGGCAAGAAGTATCCTGGTTTGAAGCCCTGGGCGATGAACATGCTCCTGCGCTGGGCGAGGCAAGACCCGGTGGACAATGTGGAACGTGCTCGCAACGAAGTCGTTTATACCAAACAACATAACCGCAATCCTTTCGTGGACTATCCTTCGCTCTGCGATTATGTTTGGGGCGACTCTGTCAGCTATGCTTTTGATGTTACTTTGCCTCATGGACAAAGCCAGACGGACCTTCCCGATAATCCTGACGATCCCGACGATCCTGTTGACCCCGATGACCCCGTCAATCCCGATGATCCCGACAATCCTGTCAATCCGGATGCTCAATCCGGTACCATCGTGTTTGCAAACTTGACTTGGACGCCAACCTCTCATCCTACTTATGGCGAGGGCTTTACGGCAACGGCTAACGGGTTGACCATCAGCTATTACAAAGGAGAAGGCAGCGTGACGCCTGTCAATGTCGACCAATATGGAGAACTCCGGTTCTACGACAAGTCCGTACTGGTTATCTCTGGAGCAGAGATCACAGGCGTAACCTTCTACGATAATGGAGGTTCGAAGAGTGATTGCAACATCATGATAGCTGGCGAGAGCCATACTTTCAGCAATAAGAAAATCGTGTGGAAGGGCTCGATGAGTCCCTTTGTCTGTACCGCTACCAAGCAGATTCGCATGAACAGCATTGATGTGACAGTCAAACCCGCTGTACCCACCAGCATTGACAACCCGCGTGAGAAGCCTTCCTTTCGCGAAGTTTTTGATATGGGTGGTCGGCGTGTCAGCCATCATCGTCTTATGCGTCGCGGCACTTATCTGGTTCGAGATGGTCAGAAGGCGCAGACGATAATCGTGAAATAACTTCAAACCTAAAGCCCCTTGCGTTACTTCATCGAACTCAGCTACGACGGAACGGCCTACCATGGTTGGCAGATTCAGCCGAATGGTAATAGCGTGCAGGAGACACTCCAGCGCGCATTGTCGCTGTTGCTGCGCACAGAGGTCGCGGTGACAGGCGCAGGTCGCACCGATGCCGGCGTACATGCAGCGATGATGGTAGCACATTTTGATGTAGAGGCCCCACTTCCGACCCCTCCCATTAGGGAAGAGGGTGCAAGGCAGTCGGCTGAGGACTATTTATGTTATCGCCTAAATGGCGTCTTGCCTTATGACATCGCCATTCATAAGATCTATCCTGTGGCCGATGATATGCATGCTCGTTTCTCGGCCATCGCGCGTACCTATTTCTATTATGTGCACACGCGCAAGTCGCCGTTCCTACGCGACCGCTCATGGCGACTCGTTCGCACGCCCGACTTCGAGGCGATGAACCGTGCTGCTGCTACGCTTCTCGAATACGAGGATTTTACCAGTTTCTCCAAAGTGAACACCGACACGAAGACCAACATCTGCCACGTCCGTTCGGCTCGTTGGGTACAGCTCTCCGACTACGAATGGCGCTTCGAGATTACGGCCGACCGTTTCTTGCGCAATATGGTACGTGCTATCGTCGGTACGCTCATGGAGGTGGGACGCGGTACGCTCACGCTCGACGGTTTCCGCCAAGTGATAGATCAAAAGAACCGTTCCGAAGCTGGCGATAGCGTGCCTGCAAGGGGGCTGTTCCTGCAAGACATAAAATACTGAAGAAGACCCACCCCCCCCCGCCCCCTTCCGTTAGGGAGGGGAGAAACTGCGGGAAGTCGGTCATTCTTTGTCTGTTGAAGAAGTAAATCGGTCTTTGCCTAATGAAAGTGTATAATCATATTAAATAAATCTGTGCGCTAGCCCCCTCCCCTCCCTAACGTGAGGGGTCGGGGGTAGGTCTGTTATGTGGTTACTTTTTGCCTTCACCTCAGCCGCTTTGCTCGGCTTCTATGACGTATTCAAGAAAAAAGCATTAAGCGGCAATGATGTCGTAGCGGTGCTAACCTTGAACACATTGTTCAGCTCGCTCCTCTTCCTGCCTTTCATTGTACTCTCGGCCGTCGGTGTCATAGGCGAAGGCTCGCTTATCTATGTTCCCGTTTGCGGCTGGGAAGTGCACAAATACATCATCCTCAAGGCTGTGATAGTGCTGGCTTCATGGCTTTGCGGATACGTGGCTATGAAGAATCTGCCGCTGACAATTGTAGGCCCTATTAATGCCACGCGCCCTGTGATGGTGCTGCTCGGCGCTATCATCGTCTTTGGCGAGCGCCTGAACCTGTATCAATGGATAGGC
>CADCOX010000067.1 GCA_902803195.1 uncultured Bacteroidales bacterium | reverse complement strand
CGGCTTCACCGCTAAGCTCGCCGGCACAGAGCGCGGCATCACCGAGCCCACGCCCACCTTCAGCGCTTGCTTCGGCCAGGCATTCCTGGAGCTGCATCCCACGAAGTATGCAGAGGAGCTCGTGAAGCGTATGGAGAAGAGCGGTGCCAAGGCTTATCTGGTCAACACAGGCTGGAACGGTACTGGCAAGCGCATCAGCATCCCCGATACCCGCGGTATCATCGACGCTATCCTCGATGGCAGCATCCTGAAGGCTGAGACCAAGAAGATCCCGTTCTTCGACTTCGAGGTTCCCACGGCTCTGCCCAATGTGAACCCCGCTATCCTCGATCCTCGCGACACGTATGCTGACGCAAGCATCTGGGAAGAGAAGGCTAAGGATCTTGCCGCACGCTTCATCAAGAACTTTGGCAAGTACACTACCAATGAGGCTGGTAAGGCCCTCGTTGCTGCTGGTCCTCAGCTCTAAGACTTCGCATCTCACAAGGTTAATACCTTTACATTGGGACTGTGCCACATGCTGGCACGGTCCCTTTTATTTGCTGTCAATGAGTCCCTTCCTTGGCTACTCAAAGCCCTTTCCCTCTGTCTTTTAAAAGATCCACTCTTTTGGGGAATGCCATGAATAAGTCCCTTTTCTCTCTTTTTCATTAATAAAATGGCGAAAAAGTTTGGCGCGTGCGACAAAATACCTATCTTTGTGGCGGTTATGAACACGAAAAGCTTCTTTCGACGCGCCTTCGACCTCTACTACGAGGGCTTCCGCTCGATGACACTTGGGCGGACGCTGTGGCTCGTGATAGGCATCAAGCTCTTTATCATGTTCGCTATACTGAAGGTGTTCTTCTTCCCAAATTTTCTCAAACAGAATGCCGGTTCTGGTAATGAGGCTGAATACGTGGCCACCGAACTGACCAAGCGTAAGGCTGAGAGCGTTCCTCCTGACCAACCGACACAGGCTCTTCCCGCACCGCAGGACCCTCAATAGATATATCTTTAACTAACTTAATATCATAATGATTACTACAACATTTATTAGTCTGCTGCAATCCTCTGTTCCCCTCGGGGGCGAACAGGCTCAGGGCCTCTTCTCCGCCGTCGATTGGGCACGGGCGCAGTTTGCTCTGACGGCCATCTACCACTGGCTCTTCGTCCCACTCACGTTGGGCCTGGGCGTCATCATGAGCATCATCGAAACCAAGTACTACCGCACGGGCGACCCTTTCTGGCGGCGTACGGCGCAGTTCTGGCAGCGTCTCTTCGGCATCAACTTCGCCATGGGCGTTGCTACGGGTATCATTCTCGAATTTGAGTTCGGTACCAACTGGTCCAATTATTCTTGGTTTGTCGGCGACATCTTCGGCGCGCCACTGGCTATTGAGGGTATTGTCGCCTTTTTCCTCGAGTCCACTTTCGTCGCGGTGATGTATTTCGGATGGGAGAAAGTCTCACGCGGTTTCCATCTCGCTTCGACATGGCTTACGACGCTCGGCGCGACTATCTCAGCATGGTGGATTCTCGTTGCCAATTCGTGGATGCAATATCCCGTGGGCTGCGAATTCAACCCCGATACGATGCGCAACGAGATGACTTCATTTCTTGATGTTGCCCTCTCCCCCTTCGCTGTCGACAAGTTCTTCCATACGGTCATCTCGGCATGGGTTGTCGGAGCCGTTTTCGTCGTGGCTGTATCCTCCTGGTATCTGCTTAAACGTCGTGAAGCAGAGCGACAGATGGCTATCAAGAGTCTGCGCATAGGCGCCATCGTTGGTCTCATCGCATCGGTTGGAGCAGCCATCACGGGCGATGAGAGTGCCTACAAGATTGCTGAGGTGCAACCTATGAAGCTTGCTGCTATGGAGGCGTTATACAATGGTGGCACCGACCAGAGCCTCACAGCTGTAGCATGGGTCAACCCCTTTCAGCAGCCCGATTACACAGAAGAGCAAGAGGCTCCACTGCGTATCGCTATCCCCCACGGGCTGAGCATCTTGGCTACACGTACCCTTCATGGTTTCGTGCCAGGGGTGAACGATATACTTAAAGGATACACGCGTGAGGATGGCACCGTAGAACTCTCTTCGCAAGAGAAAATGCAACGGGGCAGAATTGCCATTCAAGCCCTTGCTGATTATCGCAAGGCGCGTGCTGAAGGCGACGAGGCGGCAGCCGATGCGCAGAAACCTATCCTCGCCGAGAACTTCAAGTACTTCGGTTATGGCTACATCCGCGATGAAGCTGAACT
>CADCOX010000066.1 GCA_902803195.1 uncultured Bacteroidales bacterium | reverse complement strand
CCGCAAGAAGATAAAAACTAACAACGACTGAAAGCATATGACCAACAGTACAGACAAACAGACTGCTCGGGGAAATTTCCAGAGCGGATACCATTTCAAAACTGTGTCGAAGACCATTCTGGCCGACCTGTATACACCCGTGGGTGTGTATTTGAGGCTGCGCGACCTTTACCCGCAGAGTGTGCTCATGGAGAGCTCCGACTATCACCGTGCAGACGACTCGCGCTCGTTCATCGGACTAAATCCCATCGCATCGGTGGCCATCGGCCATGGTGAGGCAGTGATTTGCTATCCCGATGGCAGTGAGCTGCGACAATCAATGAGTCGCGACTATACTGCCGACAAGGCCATTCATGACCTGACCGACCAATTGCACGTAGAGGGCGACGACTCACACTATTTCGGTATCTTCGGATATACCTCGTTCAACAGCGTGCGCTACTTTGAAAACATCGCTATCAAAGACGAGACGCAGGACAAAAACGATGCCCCCGACATGTTGTACATACTTTATAAAACCATCATCGTCTTCGATCATTACAATAATCTATTGAAACTGGTGACGCTCGATGATGCCTTCGAGTTAGACGCGGTGCTCAGGGCCATGAACCGTGGTGACGTGCGCACCTACGATTTCCACCCGCTGGGCGAGGCCACATCGACGCTAACCGACGAAGAGCACAAAACCAACATCCGGCGAGGCATCAACCACTGCCTGCGAGGCGACGTGTTTCAGATTGTGCTCTCCCGACGCTTTGTACAGCGCTACGAGGGCGATGACTTCAAACTCTATCGTGCCCTGCGAAGTATCAATCCCAGTCCCTATTTGTTCTATTTCGACTTCGGCGGCTTTCGCATCTTCGGCTCTTCGCCTGAGACCCACTGCCGTATAGAAAGGCAACGGGTGGGCGACGGAACGTCGGGAATGGGCTACCGAGCCTATATTGATCCCATCGCTGGCACAACACGTCGCACGGGTGATGCAGATGCCGACCGTCTCGGTGCCGAGTACCTGCGCAACGACCCGAAGGAAAATGCGGAACACGTGATGCTTGTCGACCTGGCACGCAACGACCTGAGCCGAAACTGTCATGGTGTGAGGGTCGATTTCTTAAAGGACTTGCAGTACTATTCGCACGTCATACACCTCGTATCACGCGTTTCGGGCGAACTCGACGAGGGCGCCGATCCCATCCGTGCCTTCATCGACACGTTTCCTGCCGGAACACTTAGTGGTGCGCCAAAGGTGCGCGCCATGCAGCTCATCTCCGAATACGAACCTCATAATCGTGGAGCCTATGGCGGCTGCATCGGCATCATCGGCCTCGATGGCTCTTTAAATCAGGCTATCACCATCCGTACTTTTGTGAGCCGCAATGGAGAACTATGGTTCCAGGCCGGAGGTGGCATTGTGGCGAAGAGCGACGAAGAATACGAGCTACAGGAAGTGAACAACAAGCTTGGCGCACTGCGCAGGGCTATTATTATGGCTGAAAAAATGTAACCACCATGCAAAGAATAGTAATCATTGACAACTACGACTCATTCACGTACAACCTCAGTCACCTGCTGAAAGAGGCTGGGGCTGACGTCACTGTGATTCGCAACGACCGGTTTCAGTTGGAGGAGTTGCAGCAGTTCGATAAAATCGTACTCAGTCCCGGACCTGGCATCCCGTCTGAGGCAGGTCTGCTGCTGAGTGTCATCAATACCTATGCGCCGACTAAACCCATTCTGGGTGTGTGCTTGGGACATCAGGCCATAGGCGAGGCTTTCGGCGCCCGCTTACAGAATCTCGACGATGTCGTTCACGGGGTGGCGACGCCTTGTCGCATCGTAGCCAGTGACCCCATCTTCGACGGTTTGCTGAATAAGATCACGGTTTGCCGCTATCACTCGTGGGTAGTATCATCAAAAGAGTTCCCATCGTGCTTGGAAATCACAGCTGTGAGCGACGACGGCTCTCCGACTGACGACGGCGTACAGACGGAACACATCATGGCTTTGCGCCACCGTCAGTATGAGGTACACGGCATTCAGTTTCACCCCGAGAGTGTGCTCACACCGGAAGGAAAAACCATCATCAAAAACTTTATAGATTTATGAAAGAAATACTGCAAAAACTCCTGAATCATGAAGTCCTAACGCGTCAGGAGATGAAGAACATCCTCTTGGGCATCACGCAGGATGAGTTCCCTGCCGAGCAGGTCACCGCCTTGCTAACTGCCTTGCAAATGCGTGGAGTGACCGTAGACGAACTATTGGGCTTCCGCGATGGCATTTTGGAAACGGGCGTGCCGGCCATTCTTAATGCCGACCGTTATATCGATGTAGTGGGAACAGGCGGTGACCGCAAGAATACGTTCAACATTTCCACTACTGCTTGCTTTGTCATTGCTGGTGCAGGCTATAAGGTCGCCAAGCATGGCAACTATGCTGCAACTTCGGTAAGTGGCGCTAGCAATGTCATTCAGCATCATGGCATACGCTTCACCGATGACCTCGACCGTCTTAACCGAAGCCTCGAGGAGGCGGGCATTGTCTATCTGCACGCACAACTCTTCGCTCGTGCGATGAAGTTCGTAGGACCTATCCGCAAGGCGTTGCAGTTTCCAACTATTTTCAACCTGTTGGGACCGCTTGTCAACCCAAGCCAGCCTCCTTGTCAGTTGCTCGGTGTTGCCAATCTCGACCAGATGCGTCTCTATAGTAATGTTTATCAGCGTATAGGAATTGACTATGGCATCGTAACCTCCATAGATGGCTACGACGAGATTTCGCTCACAAGCGAATTCAAGGTTACCACTAATGACTACGAGCGGGTATTCAAGCCACAAGACCTGGGCTTCGACTATGCCAAGCCCGAAGAACTTGTCGGTGGTGCATCAGAGGAAGAGGCTGCTCAGATTTTCGATGCCGTGTTGGAGAATCGCGCCCTGCCTGCACAGAAGAACATCGTGCTGGCCAACGCTGCCTTCGGAATACAAGTTTTGGAGAAAGGCAAGAAAAGCCTTGAAGAGTGTACAGCCATTGCCCGCGAGAGTATCGACAGTGGTTCCGCTCTCGCCACTTTCAAGAAGTTCGCGAAACTAAACTCCTGATAGGTTCCAGAAATGATAGTTAACACTCAATCGGCAAGAGTAATCATAATTATCAATTGTCAATTATCATGCTTGATATACTACACGACATAGTCGCTCATAAGCGGCTGGAAATAGAAACGCTGCGAAGCGACAAGTCTTCGCTGCAGCAGGCTTTATTAGCTTCATCGACTGGGATCATTGCCGAGTTCAAGCGTAAATCGCCGTCGAAGGGTTGGATCAAGGAAGACGGTCGTGCCGATGTGATTCCGCAGGCTTATCAGCAGGCGGGTGCCGCCGCCGTTAGCATCCTTACCGATAGCTGCTATTTCGGCGGTAGCGACGATTTCATTCGCACGGCTCGCAAAAGCGGAGTGACTATTCCTATCCTCTACAAAAACTTCGTCATAGATGAATTGCAACTCATGCAGGCTGTGCTCTGCGGGGCATCGGCGGTGCTGCTCATTGCAGCCTGTCTCACCAAGCAAGAGTGCCGGGAGCTCATCCGCAAAGCTCACGATCTCGGCTTGGAAGTGCTGTTGGAAATGCATACTGAAGATGAAATCGACTATGCCGACCTCGGTCCCGACCTATGTGGCATCAATAATCGTAATTTGGGCTCTTTCGTCACCAATGTCGAGAACTCGTTCCGGCTGGCTGAGTGCCTGCCCAAAGAAGTGGTGAAGGTGAGTGAGAGCGGCATCTCTAATCCTATAGTAGTCAAGGAGTTGCGTTCAGCGGGTTATCGTGGCTTCCTCATTGGTGAAAACTTCATGCGGGCAACTTCGCCAGGAGATAGCCTGCGGCAATTCATCGCACAGCTATGATCGTGAAGGTATGCGGCATGCGCGAAGCCGAAAATATTCGCGCTGTTGAGGCACTCGGAGTTGACTGGATGGGCTTCATCTTTTGGGAATCCTCCAGCCGCTACGTCAGCCAGCATCCAGACTATCTTCCCATGAGGGCGAAGAGGGTGGGAGTGTTCGTTGACGCACCGCTCGACGTAGTGCACCAGCAGGTTGAAGCCTTCGGGCTTGATGTGGTTCAGTTGCACGGAAGCGAGTCACCAACCTATCTACGCGACCTGCGCGATGCCTTGGACAATGGTGCATCCATCGTCAAAGCCTTCAGCATTGCCAACCGTGACGACCTGTCGCAGACAAGTCTCTATGAAGGAATGGCCGACTATTATCTTTTTGACACGAAGGCACAACTTGTAGGCGGTAATGGCAGGAAGTTCGACTGGAGTGTTTTGGTTTATTACAATGGCTCCACTCCTTTTCTGCTCAGCGGTGGCATTGGCCCTGACGACGCCTCTCATATCAGCGTTTTCCGTCATCCGCAACTAGCAGGCATCGACTTGAACAGTCGATTTGAGATTGCTCCTGCAAAGAAAAATGTTGAACTCTTAAAGCAATTCCTATATGAAATCCAACAAAATCAATGAAGTGTTTGCCCGTCGTGGCGAAAAGAAACTGCTCAGCCTGTACTTTTGTGCAGGTGCTCCAACCTTAGAGGGCACAGGAGAAGTCATTCTTGCCATGCAGCGGCAGGGAATCGATTTCGTGGAAGTGGGAATCCCCTTCAGCGACCCGCTCGCCGACGGACTCGTCATTCAGACGGCTGCCACGCAGGCACTGCGTAATGGCATGACCCTCCGCAAACTCTTCACCCAATTGAGTGAAGTCAAGGAACAAGTTCATATCCCTCTGATCCTCATGGGCTATCTGAATCCAATTTTGAAGTATGGTATTGAGGAGTTCTGCCAGTCATGTGTGGAGAGTGGTGTGAGTGGCATGATCATTCCTGACCTACCTTTCCGCGACTATCTTGACAGCGTGAAGCCCATTGCCGACCGCTATGGACTGCGCGTCATTATGCTCATCACGCCCGAAACCTCTGAGGAACGTGTCCGTTTCATCGACGATAACACCGATGGGTTCATCTATATGGTGAGTAGCGCCGCCATCACGGGAGCACAGAAAAGTTTTGACGAGCAGAAACAGGAGTACTTCCGACGCATTGATGCAATGAACCTGCGTAACCCGCGCATGATAGGGTTTGGCATCAGCAACAAGCAGACGTTGCAGGCCGCTCAAAACCATGCTGCCGGAGCTATCATCGGCTCGAAGTTCGTCACCTTGCTTAGTGAGACTCACGATGCCGACCAGGCACTTCGATGCTTGTTTTCAGCCCTCGAGAGTGACCATCAATAAGTGAAGGTAACGAGTAAGGATGTTGATCTGATAAGTGCCAATAATTCATTACTTAATTCGTGGCGTATGGTAGAAAAAGGGCGATGAACAGTTCCTTTTTTGCATGAAAATGAAAATAAACTGAAATTTGTTTTGTTTTTTGCTCGTTTATTCGTAACTTTGCAGCCCGAAATGTGTACAATTGAAGACTTTAAGGTAGATTTGAAAGGGTTGCAGGAGGCTGT
>CADCOX010000065.1 GCA_902803195.1 uncultured Bacteroidales bacterium | reverse complement strand
TTCATCTTTGAACGATGTTCCGTGATAATAGGTTTGTACTCTATGTCTGTACTCTTTGCCCTCAACTACTCTCCACTCTCCACTCTCCGCTCGAGCTCGCATCGCTCAGGGAAGAACTCTCCACTCAAAGGACTTCCCGCTCATAGGACTTCCCCTCAAAGAACTTCCCCTCAAGGGCTTTCTCCTCAATCATCACCCATTAATCGGGAACAGTCCATAGAGCTCAGCATCAATGAGATTCGTCACCTGTTGGAAGGCTTGAGGGTCGTCACCGAACTTGCAGTTGTCGCCATCCACGATGATGAGGTTGCCTTTGTAGGTAGCAATCCATTCCTCATAGCGTTCGCTCAGACCTTGGAGGTAATCAATACGAATGCTCTGCTCGAACTCACGGCCCCGCTTCTGAATCTGTGCGATAAGAGTAGGGATGCTGGAGCGGATGTAGATCATCAGGTCCGGCAACTTGACCAGCGACATCATCAGGTCGAAGAGGTCGGTGTAGTTTTCGAAATCACGGTCGCTCATGTAGCCTTGGGCATGCAGGTTAGGAGCAAAGATGCGGGCATCCTCGAAGATGGTTCGGTCCTGAATGATGGTTTCGTCGCTCTTGCCTATTTCAACGACATCCTTGAAACGCTTGTTCAAGAAGTAGATCTGCAGATTGAAGGACCATCGACTCATGTCCTTGTAGAAGTCGTCGAGGTAGGGGTTGTAGTCTACGGGTTCAAAACGTGCAGTCCACCCGTAGTGGGCTGCGAGCAGCTTGGTGAGCGTAGTTTTGCCGCTTCCTATACTTCCGGCAATGGCGATATGCATGACTTTTATGTGTTTAATGATGAATGTCTGATGAAGAAGGATGGGTATTCTCAGCGACTAAATCGCCGAGCGCTATCGGGGTTGAATGTATTTATTCGGGGAAGAGGTTGAAGAGCGAGTGGTCAATCTTATCGATGATGAGGGCAAAATCCTCTGTCCGGTGTTGGAAATCGAGGTTGTCTACATCAATGGCCAGCTTGCGCCCCTGATACTTCTCGTAGATGAAGTCCTCGTAGAGGTGATTGAGGTTGCGCAGGTAGTCGATGGGCATAGATTGCTCATAGTCGCGTCCTCGCTTTTGGATGTTGGCCACAAGATGGGGGACAGATGCCCGCAGGTAGATCATCAGGTCGGGGTAGCGCAAGATGTTGGTCATCTGCTCGAAGAGTTCCATATAGGTCTCGAAATCGCGGTCGGAGAGGTTGCCCATTCGATGGTTGTTGGTGGTGAAGACGTATACTCCCTCGTAGATGCTGCGGTCTTGAATAATGGTGTTCTCGGCCTTGGCGAGTTCCAGCAGGTCTTTGAAGCGTTGCTTGAGGAAGTAAATCTCGAGGTTGAAGGACCATCGCGGGATGTCCTTGTAGTAGTCCTCGAGGTAAGGGTTGTAGTCCACCGCCTCGAACTGAGCTGTCCAGCCGTAATGCTGAGCGAGCATGTTCGTGAGGGTGGTTTTTCCGCTGCCTATGTTTCCGGCAATAACGATATGCATGAATCTTAGGTAAAGTGATTTTCTGCGTGCAAAGTTAATGTATTTTGTGAGAATAAAAGAAAAGACGCAAAGAAAAATGCAATTCTTCGCGTCTTTGTGTGTACAAAACTGCTGCTAAGCCCTAAAATCGTATGGGGAAAATGGCTTTAATCGTGATATTGCGCCCTGGATTGTAGATGCCCATGCGTCCTGTTCGGCTGTTGATGTCGGCATACTTGAGTCGGCTGAGGTGACTTTGATAAGCGCAGTCGAGTAGGTTGTTGGCCATGAGGTAGAGCTCGCAGATCTTGCGTCTGCCATGACTGAGGATGTCCGTACCTGCAGTCAGGTTGAGGAGGGTGTAGGCAGGTGTGGGGGTCTCGGTGTCGAAGGCGAGGTAGCAATGGTCCTGACGGAAATAGTGCTCTACGCCGAGGCTGACAAAGGCATTGTCGAAGAGGTGGTCAACGCGATGATGCTCAGCACGTTCGCGCAAGTGGTGAGGGGCTGAGGTGTGATGATCGCCATTGTGAGTGAACTCCCATTTCACTTCTGCCGTTAGGCGTGCAGGGGGTGTCTGCGGCAAATAACGGGTGAGGGGTAGTTGGTGTTGCTGATGAGCATCGACCATAGAGAAGGTCGACCCGAGGTGCAACTGGTGGATGGGGTGAATGTCCACTCCTGCCTCGAAGCCTTTGAGCAGCGCATCGCCCTGAGTATAACTGAAATAGCGGTAGGGCGAATCGGTGTCGTGGAAGGGATTGGGGTTGATGGCTTGAGCGAAGATGTAGTTGTTGATGCTGTTGAGGAAGAAGGCGGCTTCGAACGAGAGGAAGCTGTTGAAATAGTCTATTCCAAGGTCGCCCTGCCAACTATGCTCCGGACGGAGGTCACGATTGCCTGTCTCGTAGCGGAGCGTGCCATGGTGGATGCCATTAGAACCCAGTTCGCTGAGGTTAGGGGCACGGAATCCATGGGCTGCATTGGCACGGATGTTCATGTGGCGATTGACGTGGAAAACAGCTCCTAATGAACCACTTAGGGCATCGAAGTTGCGGGTGAAATCGGCGAAACGCTCCTCTCCCTCTTCCCATAGGGCATGGCTGTGCAGGTGGCGGCTGTCATAACGCAGACCTCCGCTGAAGGTCCATCGCTGCAGTTCCCTGCTGGCTGTGACATAGGTGCCGATGTCGAAGAGATTGTAGGCAGGGATCAGGAACTCCTCGCCTTTGTTGAGTGAGCGTTGGTACATGCCCCCTATGCCGCCGTTCAAGCGCCAACCCTCGAAGGCATTGTAGGAGTAGCGCAGGTCGTAGGTGAGGGTGTGGAGAAGGAAATCGAGGCCAGCACCATCGTGGTGGTGCTCATGGTCATGGTCGCCTTCGCCTTCGTGGTCATGATCATCTTCGTGGTCATGGGAGGCTCCGATGACTGAATCATCGGACGCTATCTCCTCAGCCTCTCCTTCGTGGTGGTGATGCTCTTCCTCAAACTCCTGACGGCGGTTCTGCTGGTAGCCGATGATGGCTTTCAGGATGCCTCCTCCAAGGGCGAAGGAGTTGTCCAGCACGGCTTTGTAGTGATGAATCTGCTGATAGGGTAGGGCCTTGTGGTAGGTCTTGAGGTTGTCGTGGGGGTATTGGTCCTCATCATAGATGAGTTCCCCTGTCTCCTCATCGCGTTCGCCTTCGGTCATGCTCGGCGTGATGTGGTAGTAGCTGAGCGTGAGGTGTGAGAATCCCCACTCCTTGTTCAGCCCGAGTAGGGCATTGGCAGCACGCTCATGGAACTGAGTACCAGATACGTAGCCATCGTATTTGTTTTTGTAGGCATGGGCCATCTTTTCCGTATAGCGCCCGTTCCATACAAACCCTTTCTTGTTGCCTCCGAAGCGCAGGGAATAGTCGAAGAGGCCGCTATTGGTCTGATATTCGGTGGAGACGCTGCCTCCCATCTGACCATCGGGCTCAATGGCTTCGGGGTGGAAGATGACTACTCCTGCCATAGCATCCGAACCATACATGAGCGAGGCAGGGCCTTTCAGAATTTCCACTTGTCCGATGCCTGCTCCATCGAGTTCTATTCCATGTTCGCCGCCCCATTGCTGACCTTCCTGACGCACTCCGTCGGCTACGGTCACAATGCGGTTATATCCCAGTCCGCGGATGATGGGCTTCGAGATGCCATTGCCCGTAGTGACTTGAGCCACACCGGGTTGCTTGGCTACGGCGTCTATGATGTTTGTGGATGATGTCTGGTGGAGTGTCCTTTGTGTGACCACGCTCACCGGGGTGGCCGATTGCTTGCGCTTGATTTGTCCTACGGGACTCGAGATGATGACCTCATCGAGCTCCAGGTGTTGAAAATAGATGTCGGCAGAATCCTTCTCCGACTGGCCTGCTGCTGTCATGCATACACACAACAACATCAGCGCCATATAGGCTGATTTCATAAATACTCTCAATGTGTGTTGTGAATAAATAGTGTGGGCGTAACGCTTGAATTAAGACTATTTATACAACAGGAGGAGCCCTCGAGGCATGTACTTGAGTGGTGCTGCAAGGCAGTTCATCCGAGAGCGCAGCAAAACGTACATGGTGTTGAGTGGTTAAGATGGCCAGCAGGGTGAAAGAAGCCACAAGGAACGTGGTCGACATCAACTGGCAGAGCACGCAGTCGTGAACATGTCCTACCGCATTGGAGAGGTGACCTGCATGCGCCTGATGATGAACGCAAGCACTACATTCCGTGTCGAAAGAGCTGCTGTCCTCGTGAACATGAAGAGCCGACAGGGCCATCATCGGTACAAACACCGACAACAGCAGCCATGCATACAATTGTCTCTTCTGTTCCTTTTTCATTTTCGGGCGCAAAGGTATGCATAAAAAACGAGATACGGCAAGAAATCCCTCGCGATTTAATGATTATTAGATGTTCATTCATCTCAACTGGACCCATAAAATACAAAAACAAAGCCCCCGTTCCGTTTCAAGGGAACAGGGACCTCGTCAGTTTACCGCCTCTTGGCGGAAATAAACAGAACTCCCTCTCGGTGGAGGCAGTCCTGGGTTATGTTGATGAGGCGTAAGTGTGTATTAAGTTGATGGCTAATAATGGATTGTATGGCGATGGCATGAGTTATTAACCCTATCCGTCAGCACGTATAGTCGCGCAACCTCACACATATAAACGTAAAGACCCACACGTTTATACGTGCAGGCCGATACATATATACGCGTGTGAGCGGTGAGATTGAAGGGATAAATAGCGATTATTGCGGTAAAAAGGGGGCTGATGGCTGGGAAATAGGGGCTTTTTCGCAATTATAGAATGTCGTAGATAGGCCCTTTTCGCTATTTCATAGCGCCGAAGAGAATGCTCGGCAAGCTATTTCAGCGCATCGAAGTGGCCAAGCTATTTCAGCGCATCGAAGTGGGCAAGCTATTTCAGCGCATCGAAGGGGCTCGCTATTTCAGCGCGTCGAAGTGGGCAAGCTATTTCAGCGCGTTGTATTGCTCGTCGGAGACGGCTTCGAGCCATTCGTTGGAGGCTCCTTCCTGGACGTCTTTGTGGTAGGTGAGATGCTGAAACCAAGAGTCGCGGGCTGCTCCGTGCCAATGCTTCGCCTCGGCAGGGATGGCGATGACGGTGCCTGGGGTCATGAGTATGGCTTCCTTACCCCATTCCTGATACCATCCGCGACCTGCGACGCAGATGAGGACCTGCACCTGCTTGTGGTGAACGTGCCAGTTGTTGCGGCAGCGGGGCTCGAAGGTGACATTCATCACACCACCGCCAACATCTGCTAGATAGCTCTGACCGATGAAATACTTGCCGTAGGGATTAGGCTCGCCCTTAGGCCATTGGCTGCGCAGGGTGTAACCCTCGCTGGAGAGCCAAGCCGAGAGCTCGTCAACCAGCTGCTGAGGGTTGCCCATATTCACGGCTCCTTGTTTGTGGGCGGCCAATTGAGGGGCCACGCCTTCCAAGCCGCTCAGGGCTGCTACGGTCACTATCTCGCGGTCGGCGGCAGTGAGCTGGTTGCCGGCGAAGATATCACCGAAGAGGTGCGACTTCAGATAGTAATCGTCCTGCGGACAGAAGTCATAGTTGAACGGGCGGCCAGAGAGTTGTGTCTGATTCTTCACGCCCAGTTCGTAGGCCTTGCGGGCATCGTCCCACTCGGCAGGGCGCGTCCATGGCTTACCCTCTTGCCATGAGGGTTGTTTGTTTTCCAAGACCTTGCTCAGTACTCCGAGGGCATTCAGGGAGCGTGGAAAGCCCGTGTAGGCATAGAGCTGCGAGAAGGCTTCCTTCAGTTCGTTGATGGTCACTCCGTTGTCCAAAGCTGTGCGCACGGCAGGCTCCAGGCGTTCCAAATCGCCCTGTGCCATCAGGCAGGCACAAGCGGCCAATCCTTTTTGGCGGTCTGTCAGTTCTTGACTGTTGATGGTTGCCATAGTCAATAAAGAGATTAAAAGTATAAAGATTCTTTTCATTTTTGGTGCGGGGGATGATGAGAGAGGGAAGGGGGAGAGGGAAAAGCGGGGGTGTAAGAGAGGGGGAGGAGGAACCGCGCTCAAAAGCGCGGGCACTGCGGCGAGAGGAGCGGGGGGCATTTGGTTTCAAGGAACCCTGGGGGCTCATTGGAGCTTCAACTTAGAGAAGATGATTGGCATCGTCTCGGGGTCGAGGGGCTGCATGGATGGGAGCTTGAGGCTCTTGACCATGTGGAGGGTGCCTGTTTTGTAGCGGAGGAAGTGGTCGGTCTTGAGGTGCTGCTGATAGGCCTCTTCGGAGGCATAGATCTCGAGGATGCGAATCTGCGTGGCGTCCTCAGCGCTCTGCATGGGGAACAGACAGATGACACCGGGCTCGCGCGCCATACTGAGGCGGTCCACTTCGCTTGCAATAGAGAGGTATTCACTCAAGTATTGAGGGTAGACTTCAATCTCGGCGATGCGGACAAGGAGAGAACCGCGCCCTTGCTCCTTCCCTTGAGGGAGGGGAGCAGAGAGTGCTGAAACTGCTTGCTCATTGTGAGCGGATATACTCCCCTTTTCCTTTTGAGAGGGGGCGGAGGTGAGGCCGTTTTCGGGGTGGGTGCTTGTTTCGGAGGTGAGGCCGTCTTCGCGGTGGTCGCTTGTTTCGGGCGTGTGGCTGTCTTCGGATGTGTTGCTCGTTTCGGGCGTGAGGCCAAGGCTTTGTGCATTCTTCCACATAATCAACTCCTTGAGGGGGGCGAGGTCGGGTTCATCGGTCAAGTACTGCTGCATCCTCGCAAGGCTCTGCGTGAGCACCTGAGGGGCTACATAAGGATAGTCGGAACCATAGAGCAGGTGGTCGGGCGTGGTAATCGTGAGGAGCATGCGGATGACCTCGGGTGAGTGGGCTCCTGCAAGGTCATAGTAGAGGGCGCGTAGGTTGGCCTCATAATCAATCTCGCCCACCATTTTGTTCTGCTGCATCACGGGCGTCAGCGACTTCATGCGCGGGATGGCCAAGGGCAGATAGGCCCCACAATGGGGTACGATGACCTTTAAATAAGGATTGCGCGCGAGAACATTTCGCGAGATCATGTTCGACACGGCCCGTGTGGTCTCGGAGAGGTATTCCTGCATGGCCAACGGTGTCTGCTGCATCACCTGACGATTGACTGGTACAGGCCGATGAGGATGCAGGATGACGAGGGTCTGCCGCTCGTTCAAGACTGAGAACAGCGTGTCGAGCTCAGGCGAGCCAAGGTATTGACCATCAGCGTTTGTGGCCAACTTGATGCCATCAGCCTTCAACGTATCAAGCGCGTAGATGGCCTCTCGGATAGCCGCTTTCACGTCAGGCAAGGGTAGGGCGGCGCAGAAGAGGAAACGGCCGGGGTGCTCCTTCTTGATGCGAGCTGCAGCTTCGTTAGTCTGTCGGACGGTCTGAGCAGACGAAGGCTGTGGAGCGGCCAAGGTCAGCACGGAGGTCTCAACACCAGCCTTGTCCATCCACTCAAGGTGGCTCTCCACATCATATCGCGGCAAGGGAAAGCCCTCGTCCATCTGTCGGCCCTCAGCCTCAAGAGACGAACGAAACTCAGGCGTGATGAGGTGGCTGTGCACGTCTATCACATGCTGAGCACATGCGGCTGCTGCTAATACCATAGAAATGAGTGTCGCTTTAAATCGTTTCATAGGCGTAGGCTTACCGGCTTATTAGACCGTTCTGATTTGCCTATCGGGTTGGGCTGGTTTACCGATAGTTTGGGCTTACTTCAGATTCTGCGTGAAGAATTCGGCCAGCGTGTCCCAGGGAATGAGGTTCTTAGGCTCACCCTTGCCTGTAAGCTCGGTGTAACCGCCATCATAGAGGTCGCAATGCGAGGCTCCGGGGATGATGAGCAGCTGCTTGTTCTCGGGGTTGGGATTGGGCTTACTGATGGTGTTGTAGCCCTCGGCCTTACCTTCGACCATGTAGTGATAAGCGGCCTCGCCGAAGTAACGGGAATGGGCTTTCTCGCCATGCATGATGAGTACTGCAGAGCGTATCTCGTTGATATAGTAGAGGAAACGGCTGTTGGCAAAGGCCTGCGTACCGATGACTCGCCAGCCATCATTGGAGTTGCCGCTACGCTCGTGGTAGCCGCGCTCGGTCTTGTAGTAGTCAAAGTAATCTTTGACAAACTGTGGTGCCTCGGCAGGCAGAGGGTCGATGACACCGCCAGCCATTGCCAAGGGGTCGGTGAGGCGTTGCTTGGAGAGTGCCTCGCGTGCAGCATGACGCGACTCCTCCTTGTCCTCGCTGTCGAAGTAGCCATTGCCGCTCACGCGGGTCATGTCGTACATCGTAGAGGCCACAGTGGCCTTGATGCGTGTGTCGGCTGCAGCTGCGTTCAAGGCAATACCGCCCCACCCACAGATGCCGATGATACCGATGCGATTGGCATCCACATTCTCCAACTGCGACAGGAAATCCACAGCTGCCATGAAGTCCTCGGGATTGATGTCAGGGGAGGCTGTACGACGAGGCTCACCGCTGCTCTCACCGGTGTAGGAGGGGTCGAAAGCCAAGGCTACAAAGCCGCGCTCTGCCATCCGCATAGCATAGAGACCACTGGATTGCTCCTTCGTAGCGCCGAAGGGACCGGAGACGGCAATAGCCGGCAATTTTTCACTTTTCACTTTAAACTTTTCACTTGCCGCAGGCGTATAAAGGTCTGCAGCCAGTGTCAGTCCATATTGTGTCTTAAACGTGACCTTCTTGTGGTCCACCTTATCGCTCAGGGGGAACACCTTGTCCCACTCCTGTGTCAGTTGTAATTCTTGTGCCATATTCTCGTTAGTTGTTGGTTTGTTGTTCGTTGTGCAGCCTGCGAGCATCGAGCCCGCCATGGCAGCGGTTAAAAGAATCTTTTTCATCTTGTTATACGTTCTTACCTAATTCAAAGGCTTCACGCAGTTTGGCATTGCCTTCTATCTCGCGGGCTTCGTTCACGCCTCCGCAGAAGAGGTGACCTGCCAGATGCGACTTAGGATAGCAGTCAATCCACCCCGTCAGGCCTATCTCTGCGCGCTTAGGGGTCTCGACCTCATCCTCAGCAGCCGTCGTCAGCAGATAGACGTCGCGGAAGTGATAGTCCTGCTCGTACATGGCGTTCATGCGGTCAATGAGCGTCTTCATCTGACCACTCATCTCGTAATAGTAAATAGGTGTGGCCCAGCAGACTACGTTGGCCTGCATGACCTTCGCCATGATGGCGTTTACATCATCGTTGATGACGCAACGTCCCAACTTTTGGCATCCGAAACAGCCCTTGCAGAACTGAATCTCCTTGCCGACGAGTGAAATCTTTTCGACCTCATGTCCGGCTGCCTTGGCACCTTCGACGAACTGATCGGCCAGCATCTCGCTGTTTGAGCCGCGTCGCAGGCTCGTAGAAATAACGATAACTTTTTTCATAAGTCGGATGGTTTTTTGATTCTCTAGATTCTCTAGATTCTCTAGATTTTCTAGATTCTCTAGATTCTCTAGATTCTCTAGATTTTCTAGATTTTCTAGATTCTCTAGATTTTCTAGATGCTCTAGATTTTCTATAATGCTATCTTTTTTCCGTTTTTGACATAAATTCCCTTCGTCGGATTCTTTACCTTCTGTCCATTTAGGGAGTATAAGCTCCCCTCGCCACTTCGAGAGCGGTCGGGGGTGAGGTCCTTGATGGCTGTAGTTTTTGCCAAAGCCAGCTTCACGCTGATATTGTTCTCTCCAGCCTTCAGGAAGTTTCGCAACTCACTTTCGTTGAGCCCGTCAATCTTGCCCAGACGTGTGTAGCTCCAAGAGTTAGAGCCATAGAACAGGCAGATATTGCTGCCGTTGTAGAGGATGACATCGCCTGCCTCGGCCGTTATCTGCTGGTTGCTGGTGGGCAAAGAGAAGCCCAATGCGCCCCAAATCTCAAAACCGCCGCTGCTGCTGAGCGTCACGTTGACAGGGCCTTGCTTCAACCTTTCGACAAGAGCCCTTGTGGCAGCATTCTCGACGAGCGTCACGCTCTGCGTCTGTCCTCCGATGGTGATGAACATTTTATCCATAGTCGTTTCTTCTTCTGCGAAATTCAATGTTGTGAGCCAGTTCTCAATCAACGTGGCTCGCTTCGAATGGTTGCTGGCGTTGATCCAAAGGGCGTCGCCCATCCACGTCACCTCGGGCAACAATCTGCGCGCATCGCTGACCACTCCGCTGATACCGCTTGAATGGCTCGACACAATCATCGCTACGTGCTTGTCTGCCATCTCAGAAGCACTCTGGAACAGGTACGTCTGCATGATGGCTGCCATCTGACTCCACCATAGCGGCGTCACGATGATGATGTTCTCGTAGTCGCTGAGCGAGGTCTCCACGGGGTCGATGGCGGGATAGCTGCTGATGGCGTTGGGATTCGCCTTGATGGCATTCAGCAACTGAGTACCTAATTCATAGCCGTTGGCCTCGTACTTCAGCCCCTTCTCGGCAGGCTGAATCTCCAGTACGTCTGCCTGCATCTGAGTGGTAAGGGTGTTCACGATAGCGCGGCAGTTGCCTGTGTAGCTATAGTACACCACCAACGTCTTGCCTACATTGGCCGGCTCATCAGCCATCACCTCATTGTCCGACGAACAGCAGCAGAACAGCAGCGCAGAAAGCATGAATAGAATCTGTTTCATAACTCCTATCATTATTTACGTTTTGGTTTCCGGCTGCAAAGATACGCACTCCTCCTTAAATAGATGTTACACATATTGGCTGATTATATACCAAATTCGCAGATAACGCTTAAAAAGCCTCAAATAAATACCATTATTAGG
>CADCOX010000064.1 GCA_902803195.1 uncultured Bacteroidales bacterium | reverse complement strand
TCGACGGGATTGTTTGGTTGGCGAAGAGCAGGTCGGCCGTGCGACGGTGGTAAGCGTTCACCACCAGACGATAGCGATAGTCGAAGATGTTCAGTTCCAAGCCTACGTTGAGGCTCGACGAACGTTCCCACCGCAGGTTGCTCAGTTGCAGACTAGCAGGTTTGATGGTCGGGAGGTCGATGTAGTTGGAGCCATAGCTGTCGTACCGGCTGAAATAGAGGTATTCACGGTCGGGCCGATTGCCTGTTATGCCCCATCCCACGCGCAGACTACCTTCTGAGAGCCATTTGTCGGCCGCACGCCTCATCCACGGTTCGCTCGTGAAGATCCATTTGCCCGATACCGAAGGGAAAAAGCCCCATCGGTGGTCTTGACCAAAGCGACTACTACCATCCCAACGAGCGCTGGCATCAAGAATATACCGGTCGAGCAGCATGTAATGACCATTGACGAGGTAGGCCATGTTGCGGCCTCGGTTCTTGGCACTATAGAATGACTCGGGCACGACGTGACCGCCAGCGGCGACGTCCGTGGCCATCGTCGAGGGGAGGCCGTAGCGCTCGAACTGCTGTATCTGGCTGTGGCTGACATCCATCTGCCATGAGGCATAGAGCATGAGACTGTGATCGTTGTTCAAACGCGGCACCCATGTCAAGTTGTGGTCAGTGTAAATAGTCATGGCCTCGCTTTCGCGCTGGTAGCTGCGGTTAACGGCGCCGTCGGTCCACAAACGCGTAGACGTCTCGCGAGGACGGAACTTGGCATCGCGGACGTTCTCGGAGTCGAATCTGACGTAGGCCTGATAGCGCAGGCGTCCGTCGTCGTCGGGGTCGAGGAAGTCGTAGCGCAGGCGCAGCGTCGGCATGATGCGCATGTCGGTCTGCTGATATGTGGCCAGACGCGCGATGGCTATGGGGTTCGCCAGGTCCTTCTGGTCGGCGTTCAGCACTGAACGCTGGGCGATGTTGAAGAACTCGTCGGTGGCGGCGTCATTGGCATCGCGGCGATAGATGCTGGCATTCGGCATCTTCGTATAAGCGATGCTCAGCAGGCCAGCGACAGAGCCGTCGCTGTAGTTGCGGTCGTTGTCGGTGTAGGTCAGGCCGAACTCAGAGGCGAACATGAGGCGACTGGAGACGTTATACTCAAGATTCATGTTGCCCGTGAAGCGGCGTAGCCCTTGCCCGATGACTGTGCCCGTCTGCTTGTAGTAGCCGAGCGATGTTCGGAAACGGGCGCGCTCACCGCCACCTTGTATGGAGATGAGATGGTCGTGCGTCCAGCCTGTTTGCCGAACTGCATCCACCCAGTCGGTGTTCTGCGTGAAGTTGTGGTAGTCGGCCGCCGTGCCATAAGCGGCAAGGAACTGTTGGCGGTCGTAGCTGTACTCGGGGATGTTGACGTCTTGGCGGTAGGCGTTGAAATAAGCTTGCTTCATCAGCATCGTGTACTCATCGCCATTGAGCAGGGGCGCTCCCATGGGCTGCCAGTTCCCAGACAGGCGGTAGCTATAGGTCGCGCGGGTAGGCCCCGTAGCGCCTTTCTTGGTCGTGATGTTGATGACGCCGTTGGCGCCGCGTGAGCCCCAGATGGCACAAGCCGCACCGTCCTTCAGCACCGTCACCTCTGCAATGTCATCGGGGCTGATGCATAGCAGGTTGGCGAACTGTTCATTGTCGGCATTGGCGAAATCGAATCCTTCGGTGTTGCTCTCAAATGGGATGTTGTTGACCAAGATGAGGGGCTCGTTGTTGCTGTTGATGCTGGTGATGCCACGTATGCGCATGGTTGTTCCGCTACCCAAGTCGCCCGAGTTGGCCACGATGTCGAGGCCGGCGATGCGACCCTGCAGCGCATCGTCAATGCTGGTGATGGACATCCCTTCGAGTTTCTCGGTCGAGAAACGTTGCATGGCACCGGTATACTCGCGTTCGGGTACGGCCAAGCCGCCCGATGCAACGGTCTTGGTCGCCTTAACGACCAATTCGGTCATGACGTTCTGGGCCTTCAGCGTCACGTTTATCCGGCGTTGTCCACGCATGGGAACGACCTGTTTCGTATAGCCCACGTAGCTGAACAGGAGGTCGTTTTCGGTGGACTTTACCTGAATAGAGTAATTTCCATTGAAATCGGTCTGCACAGCCGTGAGGATACGTCCGTTCTTATCCTGCTCGGCTACCGAAGCTGCAATTAATCCCTCCGGCTCATCGTCGCCGATGACGCGACCGGTAATAATTGTCTGCGCTTGCAGGCATAGGGTACAAGTTGCGAGCAATAGTATGATAAAGAGTCTATTCTTCATGGCTGTCTTCATTTGTTATAGGGTGCTACGCGGTCTACGACATGGATCACGGCTCGGTTGGAAGCCAGGATATTGCCAGCCTTCTGGGGGTCTTTATTATCCACTATAAGGTCGCGCGCCCATACGTTATATAAAGCGGGATTTGCGGTCACCACCTTCGCAGCAGCTTCGGTACCGAAGGTGAGGTCGTCGTCGGCAGATTGGATGGTAACGGGGATGAACTGTCCGTTGGCGCGGCGTGCGCCTGTATAATAAGTACGCGTCCAAGAGCCAGTGCCCACAGGCACGGCACCATCAATGAAATGGAAGCGCAGGAAGTTGAGCAGGTAGAGGCAGCGGGCTTTCTTCACCGCGGGGTCGTCCTCCATCAGAATCTGTTCCCACGTCCAGAGGTTGGCATCGGCACGGAAGGCCGCTTCGATGGCCTCGTTGGTGGGCACGAGGATGGTGTAGCGGTAGTTGTTGAACGACGTCACGATTTGCCCTACGCCGCTCGACTGGTCGGTCGTCTGCGCGTCGAAGATAGGCTGCACGTCCTTGTCGTCCTTGAAGTAGGCGTAGACGACGGGGTCGCCCAACAGCAGTTCAAAGAAGCGGCTGAAGGCAGGGTCGCTGCGGAGCGTCGTGTAGACCGAGCGCATGGGGTCCTGCAGGATGCGGTCGATGAAGAAAGTGTGGCTGTTGGTCGTCACGTAGATGCTGTCCTCCAAGCGAGCGGCAGGCAGGCCGAGCTCGGCATCGCCGGCGCCCGCCAGCTGGGTCGAGAGGCCGTTGCCGCTGGCGCGACGGATGACGGTGCCGCCTTTTGTGAGGTAGAATGTCTTGTCGCCAGCGTCCACGAAGCCCGACATGGGTTCGCCCTCGGTGTCGGCCACTACGATGTGCATGTCGAGGATGTCGCGCAGGCGGTTCTGAATGCGGTTCTGGTCGGAGGAGGACGTGCCGATGGTGCGCTCGAAGGCGCCGCGCGTGCCATCGGGGTTGACGGCGTAGACGTCGGCCAGGATGCGGTCGCCACCCACGCGGAAGCCCCATATCTCGCGGTTGTCGACGCCCGTGTTGGCATAGATGCTCCACGAGATGGGCTCGGCATAATAGCGCACGGCCGAGTCGGTGGGCACAAGCAGGTTGTATTGGTTCTCCAACGAGCGCAGGTAGAGGTGGAATTTCAACTGGTCATTCTCGTCGATGGCGGCTTTCATGACGCGCGTGATGGGCGATGTAAGTGTAGGGGCGTAGGCGCACTTGTAGTCGATGGGAGGGAAGCAGGTGTTGGTGAAGTAGACGAGTCCGTTGCAACCCTGAGCCGTGCCCACGATGTAGTCGCGCTTCATGTACATCAAGTTGCCTTTCTGGTCGGCCAGGTTGTCCCAGTCGTTGGGCAGCGAGCCGACGAACGACTTGAGCTGGTGGTTCTTGATGAACTTGCAGAGCACGTCGATGGGCACGTTGTCCCACGTGCCGTAGACCTTGCGCAAGAAAGCACCATCGTCGGCGTTCCAATATTCGCGCATGGCCTGGTCGGTAGGCACGAACATGACGCCCATGTCGGTGGGGGCACCGAGGCGGTTGTAGGCGGGGTCGAAGTAGAGCAGACGGTCGTCGGTCAGCGTTTGGGCCTCGCGCCCGGGCAGTTGGGGCGTCTGCGTGCAGGCGCCTGAGGCATTGTCGTTGAAGTAGCGACGGACGAAGACCGAGTCGGTAACGTAACCGCTCATCTCGTCGGCGCGCACGGTGGCATCGATGGCGGCATCGTAGTAGGGGGCCGAGAACTTGTTCATCAGCAGGGCGAACGTACGGGTGGAGCTGTTCCCCTCGATGAGTTCGGCCATATTGGGCAAGGGCGTCACCACCTCGTCGGCGAGATGGAGGTAGCCGTTCTTGCAGGTAATGTTCTTGGCCTCCTCCTGTACGCGCGAACCATTAACATAAAAACCTTTTGCCTCGTAGGGCGCGCCGCCGCCGATGAGTTGCCAGTCGGCTTGGGTGATGCCGCGTTTCTGCATAAAAGAGGGCGTGAAGATGACGTCGGGACGAGCCTCGTTGTCGGCTATCCAAATGCCACCCCGTTGGGCGAAACGCGTCCACCACTCGGTGGCAGGCAGACGGGCGGCATCGAAGTGCTGGATGCGGTCGTAGATGGTCGACGAGGCATCACGCAGGACGGCCGTACCTTCGCCGTCGTCGTCGCTGTTGGAGTTAGGCACGTTGGCCAGCATCTTGTCCAGATAGGCCATATTGAGCATCGAGGCATTGAAAAGATAGTTGGCATCGGAGTGTGTGAGGCCGCCAGCCACGTCCATGGGCGATGAGCCCGCGAGGCCGTGCGAACTGAAGTAGCGTGCGTAGGCTTCGTCGGTAGCGGGGAAGAGCGTCTTGCTGCCCGTGCGCGAGAGAGTGCCGTCGAGGGACAGACGGTCAATGAACGTCAGGTAGGTTGCGTAGTGGCCGTCGGCGCGCAGCCAGTCGTAGATGTTGGCTCCCAACCACGTTGGCTCCTCGCTGTCGTAGGCGTAGTCGTCGCGGCACGACGACAAGCCCGCCAGCGTCAGGGCCAACAGCACGCAAGTCCCGAGGCGCTGGCAGTGCCACGGACGCAGGCTGCGGTGGAAAAGTTGTTGCATGAGGAATATCATTTTTTCGTGTTGCATGAATATCAGTCCCGTTCACTCGCTTATCCAACAGTAAAGGTTGACCTGTAGACGTGTTCAAACGAGTTTTCGTGTTGCAAAGATACGGCTTATACGTGCTGTCATATCTATCAGGTTGATTAATTTTTTGCTACAAATGCTCCAAAAGACCAAAATATATACTATCAGAGATAATTGACCATTTACCTTTTCATGATTGTTGATGGCCTTTTATCGTAGTGGCAATAGCGAATCATGGGGCCTTGTCGTGAGCTCGAAACGGGAGAGTCCCGCCTCGTAGCAAGTCATAAGGCGAGATGCGAGGATGCTTCAATTTTCGTCCATTCCATCGAATGTTTTTGACGATAGACATCCTTCTTCTCTCGGCATGAACTATCGAAGCAGAGGCACTTCTCGTCGGGCAGCTGAATCGCGTCCCGACGAGGCAGAAATAGTTCGCGAAGCGGAACGTTCATCTCGTTTCGGAGGCAAACGAAACAAGCGATGCAGGAACTCACGACGAGGCTTGCTTCACCTTTTTCCCCAAATGCTTAAAACGAAGCAGCGAGCCCTGCAATTTTTTGGGGATGAGATGAGCGTCGAACGGATTTTTTTCGTATCTTTGCATCGCAAAAGCAAACACTATGCACCCAAGACAACTCCTTACGCTGCTGCTGAGCCTCGTCAGCCTGCACGCGACGCCACTCTCGCAGCAGGACGGCTTCCTCATCGTGGACAGTCGCGCGGGCCTCTCGCAGAACAATGTGAAGAGCATCGCGCAGGACGACTTCGGCTTCGTATGGCTGGGCACGAAGAACGGGCTCTGCCGCTACGATGGTCGCGCCATACGTACCGTTCAGGTAGCCGATGCCGCCACGGGAACCGCCAACCAAAACATCTCGGCCCTGGAGCGCGAGCAAGGGCACCTGCTGTGGGTCGGCACCGACCAAGGCGTGTTCCTCTACGACCTCAGTGCCGACCGCTTCCGGCACATCGAGACGGCCGCCCCCGACGGACAGCAGATGACCAACTGGGTGTCCGAGATCGCGCATGACAGGGCAGGCGACGCCTGGATCGTGGTCCCCGACGAGGGCATCTTCCGCATGGCATGCGGTACGGCACGCGGTGCCGACGGCGTCGCCAAGGCTCCGCTCCACCACTACGCCAAC